>JBJTHX010000108.1:0-2729 GCA_046094745.1 Planctomycetia bacterium | reverse complement strand
CACGGTGCCCTATCCCGGCGCCACCCCCGACGAGGTGGAGGAGGGCATCTGCCAGAAGGTCGAGGAGGCCTGCCGCAGCGTCGCCGGCATCAAGAAGATCACGAGCGTGGCCCAGGAGGGGATGGGCTACTGCGTCTTCGAACTCCAGGAGAGCGTGAAGGACGTGCAGAAGACGCTCGGCGAGATCCGCTCCGAGGTGGAGCGGATTCCGAGCATGCCGGAGCTCGCGGAGGATCCCAAGATCGAGCAGGTCACGCTGCGGACCGCGGCGATCAAGGTGGGGGTGCTCGCGCCGCCGGGCGCGGCCTGGGACACCGCGGCCGAACTCGAGTTGCGGGACGTGGCCGAGCTCGTCCGCGACGACCTGCTCGCCCTGCCGGCCGTGTCGGCCGCCAACCTGCTCGGCGCCCGCGACTACCAGATCGACATCGAGATCTCGGAGGAGACGCTGCGGAAATACGGCCTCTCGCTCCAGAAGGTGGCCGACATCGTCCGCCGCGAGAACCTCGAGCTGCCCGGCGGCACGATCCGCAGCGAGCGGGGCGAGATCCTCCTCCGCGGCAAGAACAAGCGGTACGTGGGCGCGGAGATCGCGAAACTGCCGATCGTCACGCTGCCCGACGGCCTCGTGCTCACCGTCGGCGACCTGGGGACGGTCCGCGACGAGTTCGCCGACGTCGCGTCGCTGAACCAGATCAACGGCCGGCCGGGCATGGTGATCTCCATCGACCGCAGTTCCGGCGAGGACCTGCTGGCGATGGTGGCGGCCGTGAAGAAATACGTCGCCGAGGCGAAGCTGCCGGCGGGCTACGAGTTCGCGATCTGGGCCGACCAGTCGATCGACGTCCGCGACCGGCTGGAAATGCTCATCAGCAACGGCCTGCAGGGGCTGGTGATCGTGTTCGTGATGCTGGCCCTGTTCCTCGACCTGAAGATCGCGTTCTGGGTGGCGATGGGCATCCCGTTCTCGATGCTCGGCACGGGGGCGCTGATGTTCGCCACCGACCAGACGCTCAACATGCTCTCGATGTTCGCCTTCCTGATGGCCATCGGCATCGTGGTGGACGACGCGATCGTCGTCAGCGACAACATCGATCGGCACCGGCGGATGGGGAAGAGCCTGGTGACCGCCGCCATCGACGGCACCGTGGAGGTCGTGCCGAGCGTGATCTCCAGCGTGCTCACGACGGTGATCACGTTCCTGCCACTATGCTTCGTCTCGGGCGTGATGGGCAAGTTCATCGCGGTCATGCCCTTCGCGTTCATCACGACGCTGCTCGTCTCGCTCGCGGAATCCACGCTCGTGCTGCCCGGTCACCTGGCCCACGAGAAGAACCTCGTGTTCACGATCTTCGGCATCGTGCTCTACCCGCTGCGGCTGCTCCTCCCCGCGATCTCCTGGCTGCAGGGAGCCTGCGACCGGGGCCTCAAGTGGTTCGTGAAGCACGTCTACGCGCCCGCGCTCGAGGTCGCCCTCGACAACCGGCTCTCGGTGCTCGCCGGCGCCGCCTGCATCCTCCTCGTCGCCCTGGGCATCGTCCGCAGCGGCGTCACGCCGTTTTTGCTGTTTCCCAAGATCGACGCCAACCGGCTGATCGCGAAGGTGGTGTTCCCCGACGGCACGCCCGCGGGCATCACCGAGGAGGCCACGGGCCGGCTGGAGCAGGCCGCCTTCGCGGCATCACGACAGCTCTCGCCCGCGGGCACTCCGATCGTGGAACTCGTGCACCGGGCCGTCGGCCAGGTCGCCGCCCAGGGGGAGATCGGGCCCGACGCGCGGATGAGCGGCAGCCACGTGGGCGCCGTGGCGGTCGAACTGGTGGACGGTGAGCGGCGGAGCGTCACCAGCGAGCAGTTCATCAGCGAGTGGCGGCGGCTGGCCGGCGACTTCGCCGGCACGGAGTCGCTCGTCTTCGGCACCGAGAACATCGGCCCCGGCGGAAAGACCATCGAGTTCAAGCTGCTCGCGGCGGCCGAACCCGAGTCCGTGCGGCAGCTCGAGGCCGCGGTCGAGAAGTGCAAGGACTGGCTCGCGCAGTATCCCGGCGTGATCGACATCGACGACGACTCGCGGCCCGGCAAGTGGGAGTACCAGATCAAGGTCAAGCCCAAGGCCGAGGCGATGGGCGTGTCGCTGGCAGACCTGGCGGGCACGATCCGCGCCGCGTTCTATGGCGAGGAGGTGATGCGGCTGCAGCGGGGCCGGCACGAGGTCAAGCTCATGGTCCGCTACCCGCAGGCCGAGCGGCGGACGCTGGCGACGCTCGACGAGATCCGCGTCATGGGGCCGGACGGCGTGAAGCGGCCGATCCGCGAGCTGGCGGACATCACCGTCGAGCGGGGCTTCTCGGAGATCAACCGGCTGGGGCAGAAGCGGTCGATCACGGTCACGGCCGACATCGACGTCGCCAAGACCGCGCTGACGAGTTCCCAGGTCATCGCCGACATGGAGCAACGGCTGATGCCGTCGTTCAAGGACGAGTTTCCGCTCGTGCGGGTCCGCTGGGAGGGGCAACGCGAGCAGTCGAACGAGTCGCTGCGGAGCCTCGGGGTCGGGTTCGTCGTCGCCCTGTTCGCGATGTTCGTGCTGCTGACCATGGAGTTCAAGTCGTACTTCCAGCCGTTCCTGATCCTCGCGGCGATCCCCGTCGGGATCGCCGGGGGGGGGTTCGGGCATGCCGTGATGGGGCTGCCGCTGACGCTGTTAAGCATGTTAGGACTGGTGGCGG
>JBJTHX010000107.1:0-5472 GCA_046094745.1 Planctomycetia bacterium | reverse complement strand
GCAGCGCCCCCCGCGCCATCCGCGCCAGCGTCGGTCCCATCTCGCCACCGGCCCCGAGCACGAGGATGTCGCCGTCGAGGTCGCGGAGCGCGGCCTCCACACCGGGCGTCGGGCGGCTGAGCTTCTCTTCGAGTTCGTCTTCGGTGAGCGGCATGCTTCAGCCCCAGAGGCTCGCGGGATAGTCACCGGTCTGCACGAGGGCGGCGATGCTCGCCTGCACGACCGGCCGGTCCTCCACGTAGGTCACGCCGAACCAGCGGGCGGCGGTCGGCAAGACCTCGCAGGTGGCCGCCCCGGCTTTGACGAGATCGCCCACGGTGAGCGGGATGTAGCACTCGCTCTTCGGCTCGGCGGCGTGGGCCGTGAGGAACTCGCGAAACGCCCCCTCGAGTTGCGGGAAAATCCGCGGCGTGAAGCCCCACATGTTCATCGAGACGGGCTCGCGGCCCGTCAGCGTCTCGACCATGCCGCCGGCCACGTTCTCCACGCCGCCGCCGGCCGTGCGGGAGATCTGCTTGAGCTCGCGGATGTCGGCGAGGAAGCCGCGGTCGTCGGTGCGGCACACGCCGCGGGCCACGCTGCCGTGCTCGGAGAGCGTGTTGGCGAGCGTGAATCCCACCATGCAGTAGGCCGTCGAGTCGACCGGCAGTGCGGCCAATCGCCGCCCGAGCACGGCGAAGGCGTCGCGGCCGTAGAAGTCGTCGGCGTTGATCGCGGCGAACGGTGCGGCGATCGCTTCACGGCCGCAGAGGATGGCGTGCGTCGTGCCCCAGGGCTTCTCCCGGCCGGGCGGCACCGCGAAGCCGGACGGCAGGGCGTCGAGCGACTGGAACGCGAGGGCCACGTCGACGTGCCGGTCGAAGCGGGCGACGATCCGCTCGCGAAACTCCCGCTCGAAGTCGCGGCGGATCACGAACACGACGCGGCCGAAGCCGGCCCGCAGGGCGTCGAACACGGAGTAGTCGAGGATCGTCTCGCCGCCCGGCCCCATCGGGTCGAGCTGCTTGAGGCCGCCGTAGCGGCTTCCCATTCCGGCGGCGAGCACGAGAAGCGTCGGTTGCATGGCGGGCAGGATACGGCCCATGGCGGCCGGCAACCAGTGGCGGCCCGCGTTGCCCGCGACGGCCCGCCCCGCGTACCCTTCCGACCGGAGGCGACGTGTACGAGGTCTTCGAGCATACGGCCGATCTCGGGATCCGCGTCCGCGCCGCGACGCTCGACGGCCTCATGGCCGACGCCGGCCGCGGCCTGTTCGCCGTGATCGCCGGCGACCTCGCCCAGATCCGCCCGGCCCGGGAGGTGGCGTTCACCGTGCCCGGCACCGACCCGGTCTGGCTCCTGCAGGATTGGACGAGCGAACTGCTCGCGGCCTTCGACGTGCGGCGACTGCTGCTCTGCGAGTTCACCGTGGTCGTCGATGCGACGGGGCTGCGGGCGACCGCCCGCGGCGAGCCGTTCGACCCGGCCCGCCACGTGCTGGCCCACGAGATCAAGGCGGTCACGCAGCACCTGCTCGACGTCCGGCAGGGCCCGGCCGGCTGGGAAGCCGAGTTCATCGTGGACATCTGACGACGGAGCCTCCCCGATGGCATCCATCACCGACCCCGCCGACCGCTCCTTCACCGGACCGCTCGAGCGGATCGACGACTGCACCTGGCGGATCCCGCGGGCCTACAAGCCCGGGATGCTCGTCGACGGCACGATCTTCGCCGACGAGCGTCTCCTGCCCCTCCTGCGGAGCGACCGGGCGGCCGAGCAGGTGGCCAACGTCGCCTGCCTGCCGGGCATTCAGACCGCGAGCCTCGCCATGCCCGACATCCACTGGGGCTACGGCTTCTGCATCGGCGGTGTGTGCGCGACCGACCCGGCGGCCGGCGGCGTCGTCTCGCCGGGGGGCGTCGGCTACGACATCAACTGCGGCGTGCGGCTCGTGCGCACCAACCTCCTGCTCGCCGACGTGCGGCCGCTCGTGAAGCAGCTGGTCAACCAGATGATCCGCGACGTGCCCGTCGGCGTGGGGCTGGGGGGCCGGTATGTCTTCTCCCCGGCGGAACTGCGGACGCTCATGGCCGAGGGCGTGCCCTACCTGGCCGGCCGCGGCCTGGCCAGCGCCGACGACGTGGCCTGCGCCGAGGCCGAGGGCTGCATCGGCGGCGCCGTGCCCGAATCGGTGAGCGACCGGGCGCTCGCCCGGGGCGCCGACCAGTGCGGCACCGTCGGCGCGGGCAACCATTTCATCGAGGTGCAGGTGGTCGATCGGGTGGAGGACGAGCGGGCCGCGGCCGCCTTCGGGCTCACGGCCGGCCAGATCTGCGTGCTCATCCACTCGGGGTCGCGGGGCCTGGGCTACCAGGTCTGCGACGACGCGCTGAAGGCGCTGCGGGACGCGCCCGCGAAATACGGGATCACGCTGCCCGACCGGCAGCTCGTCTGCGCCCCCGTCGAGAGCCCGGAGGGGCGGCACTACCTGGGGGCGATGCGGGCGGCGGCCAACTACGCCTTCTGCAATCGCCAGCTGCTCATGTGGCAGGTCCGCGAGGTCTTCGCCCGCGTGTTCGGCAAGCCCTGGGAAAGCCTCGGCATGACGCTCCTCTACGACGTGGCCCACAACATGGCGAAGATCGAGGAGCACGCCGTGGCCGGCGGCCGGCGGAACGTGTGCGTCCACCGCAAGGGGGCGACGCGGGCCTTTCCCGCGGGCCATCCCGACGTGCCCGCACGGTATCGCGACGTCGGCCAGCCGGTCATCATTCCCGGCGACATGGGGCGGGCGAGCTGGGTGCTCGTGGGCGGGCCGCGGGCGCTCGAGCGGTCGTTCGGCACCACCTGCCACGGCGCCGGCCGCTGCCTCTCCCGCACCGCGGCCACGAAACTCGCGCGGGGCCGCAACATCGAGCACGAACTCGAGCGGGAGGGCGTCGTCGCCCGCTGCCGCAGCCGCGAGGGGCTCGCCGAGGAACAGCCCGCGGCCTACAAGGACGTCGACGTCGTGGTCGACGTCGTGCACCGCGCGGGGCTGTCGTCGAAGGTCGCCCGCCTGCGACCACTCGGTGTGATCAAGGGCTGACACGCGCGGCCGGTGGCAGCCGCGGCGCCGGCGGCCGCCGTCCGCGGTGCACCGGCTCGGCGCCCGCCCGCTCCCACTTCGTCTCCGGGCGGCCGTAGTCGCGGAGCAGTTCGAGCACCCGCGTGTCCTCGACCTGCTCGAAGTCGCGGTAGAACTGCCCGATCGCCCAGAAGGCCTCCGGCTCCTGCAGGCACTCGACCCGGTCGCACAGCGGCCGGATCGCGTCGATCCGGTCCGGCGACCCGACCGGCACCGCCACGATGATCTTCCGCGCGCCCGCGGCCCGCACCGTGTGCAGGGCCGCGATCATCGTCGCCCCGGCGGCGATGCCGTCGTCGGTGAGGATCACCGTCCGCCCCGCGATCGGGGCCTGTGGCCGCACCGCCCTGACGAGGGCCTTTCGCCGCTCGATCTCGGCCATCTGCCGCTTCCGCTCCGCCTCGACATAGGCGTCACCGGCGTCGGTCATGGCGCTGGCGAAGTGGTTCAGGTACACCTCGCCCGTGTCCGACACCGCGCCCAGGGCGAGTTCCGGCTGGTGCGGGGCCCGCAGCTTGCGCGACAGGACGACGGCGAGTTCCGCGCCGAGCCCGCGGGCGAGCACGGCGCCGATTTCCACGCCCCCGCGCGGGATCGCGAGGACGAGCGGCTTCTCGATCGCCTCGCCCCGCAGCCGCTCCACGAGCATCCAGCCGGCCTCCTCGCGGTCGGCGAACGTGCGGTTGTTCATCGAAATGTCTCCGGGGATCAGGGCTGCATGTGGAGGTGCTTGGCGAACCATTCCACGGCGAGCCGGGCCGCCTCCTCGAGGGTGCCCGGCTCCTCGAAGAGATGCGTGGCACCGGGCACGACCGCCAGCCGCTTCTCGCAGTCGAGCAGGGCATAGGCCCGCTCGTTGAGGGCCAGCGCCTCGGTGTCGGCGCCGCCCACGATCAGGAGCGTGGGCACGTGCACCGCGGCGAGTTTGCGGCCGGCGAGGTCGGGCCGCCCACCGCGCGAGACGACAGCCGCCACCCGCGGATCGCGGGCCGCGGCCACGAGCGCCGCCGCCGCGCCGGTGCTCGCCCCGAACACGCCCAGCGGCAGGTGCCGCGTCTGCTCGAGGCCGGTCACGAAGCGGACCGCGGCCAGGAGCCGCTCGGCGAGCAGCGCCACGTCGAACACGTTCACGCGGTCGGTCGCCTCCTGCTCGGTCAGCAGGTCGAAGAGCAGCGTGCCGATCCACGACTCGTGGAGCACCGACGCCACGAAGGCGTTCCGGGGGCTCGAGCGGCTCGAGCCGCTGCCATGGGCGAAGAGCACGAGCCCCGTGGGCGGGGCCGGGAGGCAGAGCCGGCCCGGGAGCGTGAGGGCGGCGCCCTTGGCCCCGACTGCGGGAACGGCGACGTCGAACGACTCGACCTCGTGCACGAGCGTCATGGTTCGCCCCCGGTGGAGAGGAAGCCGCTGCGGCGCATCGTGTGGCTGTGCGGATGCTCGAGATGGACGGCGCTGGCCTGCGGCCCCGCGTCGCCCTCCTCCTCGCTGTAGAAGACCGGGCTGCCGACGTCGGCCATGCGGAAGTCCTGGTCCGAGATCGCGTGGCGGTGGAAGTAGATCTCGCGGCCGTCGGGCGTCTCGATGAAGCCGTAGCCCTGGAGCGGGAAGAGCTGGGAGATGTGGCCGCGGGCCCGCTGCGCAGGGGATTTTTCGCCGCCCCGCATGCGGCGGACGTGGTCCTCCAGCCGCCGCCGGGCCGCGAGGAAGGAGTCGCGCAGGGCGACGAACACGTCCTCGCGGGCATGGTCGAGATGGTGGTCGCGGTTGACGACGATCTCGCCCCCCGGGACGACGAGATCGACCCGCACGGAATAGAGCCGGCCCTCGCGATGGTGGCGGTGCGGCTGGGCGACCACCACATGGCAGCCGGTGATCCGGTCGGAAAGCCGCTCCAGTTGGGCGATATGGTCGAGCGCGGCGTCGCGCACGGCCTCGTCCACGGGCAGATCGTCGAACGAAACCTGGGGCTCGGTCTGCATGGCTCGCATCGCCTCGTCGTGAAGGAGGCGCCGCATCCCGGCCGCGTCGACGAAACCTATCGGGTCGGGCTCGTCGCGGCACGCACGCCGGCGGAACTCCCGGGTTTCACCCAGGCGGCGAGTGACGGACACCCGGGGCGGCGCTCCAGCGGAGGGCGGCGAACTGGGCGGTCGGGGCGAACCGCCGTGCCCTCACCCGGCCGACGCAGGTTCCGCCACCCCCGGCCGCGGCGGGTCGGCGGCGGCGACGCACCCCACCGACCTCACCGCCTGGGCAAAAATTGTCGATTGCAAGGTGTGCCGGCAGCACGGATCCGGCGCAGGGTTTCCATGCGCAAGCGCCCCGACACATCCCCGTTCGCAGCTCGCCGCACGGCCGGAGCCGCG
>JBJTHX010000106.1:0-4389 GCA_046094745.1 Planctomycetia bacterium | reverse complement strand
GCCTCATGGGCACCAGCGGCATCGTCGCCCCCTGCATCCTCCAGGCCTGCGGCGCCGTCAACAACGGCGCCTTCCACGAGGGGCTCAACATGGCGGCCATCTGGAAGCTGCCCGTGCTGTTCATCTGCGAGAACAACGGCTTCGCGACGGAGGTGCCCTTCGGCGAGGCCAGCGGCATCCCCGACGTCGGCCGCCGGGCGGCCAACTATGGCCTCGCCGGCGAGGAGGTGGACGGCAACGACGTGCTCGCCGTGCACGCGGCCGCGGCACGGGCGGTGGAGCGAGCCCGGGCCGGTGAGGGGGCGACCCTCATCGAGTGCAAGACGTACCGCACCCGCGCCCACGCCGAGGGCATGGGGGACTTCGACTATCGCACCCGCGAGGAGGTGGCTGCCTGGAAGGAACGCTGCCCGATCGCCGCCTTCCGCCGCCGGCTGGAGGAGCAGCACGGCTTTTCCGCCGCGGACCTCGACGCCGTCGAGCGCGGAGTGGCCGACGAGGTGGCCCACGGCCGGGCGGAGGCCGAGGCGGGGCCGCCGCCGGCCGCCGCCGACGCGACCACGCACGTCTACGCCGCGCCGCGGGAGGTCCGCGAGCCGGCGGCCGATCCGCAGGCGCGGTCGCTGTCGTTCGTCCAGGCCACGGTCGAGGCGCTCGATGCGGCGATGGCCGCCGACCCCGCGATCTTCGTGCTCGGCGAGGGGATCGGCCGCCGCGGCGGCAACTTCCGCACCACGGTCGGGCTGTTCGCCAAGTACGGCCCCGACCGGCTTCGCGACACGCCGATCTGCGAGCGGGGGTTCACGGGCCTCGCCTGTGGCGCGGCGATGGCCGGGGCGCGGCCGGTGGTTGACTTCATGTTCGTCGACTTTCTGCTCGACGCCTGGGGTGAGATCGTCAACCAGATCGCCAAGATGCAGTTCATGTCGAGCGGCCGGCTGAAGATGCCGCTCGTGCTCCGCGGCTGCATCGGGATCGGCCACTCGGCCGCGACGCACCACTCGGGTAGCTATTACGGCATGTTCTCGCAGGTGCCGGGGCTGCGGGTCGTGGTGCCGTCCACGCCCCGCGACGCCAAGGGGCTCTTCGCCCATGCGCTCAAGGGCGACGATCCCGTGCTGTTCCTCGAACACCGTGAACTGCTGCAGCTCAAGGGGCCGGTCGAGGAGGGCGACTTCGAAATCCCCTTCGGCAAGGCGCGGATCGCGCGGGCGGGCACCGATGCCACGGTCGTGGCGGTGGGACGGATGAACCATCTCTGCCTGGCCGCGGCCGAGGCGGTGGCAAAGGACGGTGCGAGCGTGGAGGTGATCGATCCGCGGACGGTCGCGCCGCTCGACGCCGACACGATCCTCGCCTCGGTGGCGAAGACGGGGCGGCTGCTCGTCGTCGACGAGCCGGCCGGTCCCTGCGGTCTGGCGGCCGAAGTCGCGGCGCTTGCCGCCGATCGCGGCTTCGACGATCTCGACGCGCCGGTGCGGCGGGTCACCGGCGTGCCCTCGCCCACGCCCTATGCGCCCGTGCTCGAGGAGCAGGTGGTGCCCGGAGTCGTGGCGATCGAGGCCGCGCTCCGCGGACTGTTGGCGGAGTGAGTCGAGACACCTTACGGATCGCAGGCGAGGGGCACGAGACACGATGGCTGCCGATGTGACGATTCCCCGACTCGGCTGGTCGATGGAGGAGGGCGTGTTCGCCGGCTGGCTGAAGCAGCCGGGCGACGAGATCAAGCCGGGAGAGCCCCTCTTCCTGCTCGAAGGCGAGAAGGCGATGCAGGAGATCGAGGCCGTCGACGGGGGCGTCCTGCACCTCGCCCCCGATGCCCCGGCCGCAGGGCAGACGGTTCTCGTGGGCCGCCTGATCGGCAGGCTCTGCGCGGCGGGGGAAACACCCGTCTGGGAGACGGCCGCGGTCCCCGCGGCACCCGCGGTAGCTGCCGGCCCGGATGCCGGCCCGGGCCGAGAAAGCCGCCCGAGCCCGCGGCCGATACCCGCCGCGGCATCGCCCACCGTCCGCCGACTGGCGCGGCAGTTGGGCATCGACCTGGCGGCCGTAACGGCCCGCTTGCCTGGCGGCCGCCTCTCGGTCGACGATCTTCAGGCCCGCGGCGCCGTCGCGGCCTCACCCGCAGACATGCCGCGGACTTCACCGCGGGCCCGGCGGGCGGCGCGGCAGCACGGCGTCGACCTCGCCACGGTTCGCGGCGGGGGGGCGACCGGACGCGTCCGCGAGCGCGACGTGTTGGCCGCAGCGGCCGGGGGAGGGGTCCGACACGGCACCGGTGCTGCGGCGCACGCGCCGCCGGAAGGCGTCACGGTGCCGATCACGCAGACCCGCCGCACGATCGCCCGCCAGATGCTGCGGAGTCGCCAAACGACGGTGCCGGTCACGCTCACGGCCTGGGCCGACGCGACGGCCCTGCTCGCGGCGCGGGCGGCCGGCAAGGCGGCCGACGGCCCGGAGGCGGCCACGCTCAATGACATGCTGCTCAAGGCCCTGGCCGACACGGTTCGTGCGCACCCGGTGCTGGCGGCCCGCTGGGAGGAGACGCATCTCGTCCTGCCCGGCGACCGGATCGACATCGGCCTGGCGGTCGACGCGCCGGGCGGACTCGTCGTGCCGGTCGTCCGCGGCGTCGCGACGGTGCCGCTGGCCGAGGTGGCCCGGCAAACCCGCGATCTCGTCGCACGGGCCCGGGCGGGGAAGCTGTCGGCCGCCGACATGCAGGGGGGCGTGTTCACGCTCACGAGCCTGGGTTCGTACGGCGTCGAGTTCTTCACGCCGGTGATCAACCACCCGGAGGCGGCGATCCTCGGTGTCGGGGCGACCCGGTTGCACCCCGTGCCGTCACCGGCCCACCCGACGGGTTTCGTGCTCCAGCACCGGCTGCCGCTCTCGCTGACGTTCGACCACCGCGTCGTCGACGGCGGACCCGCCGCCCGTTTTCTCGGCGACCTCGCCGCACGGATCGCGGCGTTCGACCCTCGTGGCGGCGGATGACGAGCGCCGTCGGTGAGCCGGCGCCGCAGAGCCGAGTCAGTCTTCCGCTGCCTGCCGCGCGTCCGGCATCAGCCGGATCCAGCCGGCGACGTGCCGCCGCGCCTCCTCGGCGGCCCGCTTGGAGTCCCCGGAACGGATCACGTCGAGCAGTCTGCGGTGCGATTCGGCCGTGTCCTGCCGGGTGCGGTGTGTGACCGCCTCACGGCGCAACTGCATCTGCGTCAGCCAGAGGGCGAACTGGTCGCGGAGCACGGTCCAGCAGAGCAGGAGCCGGCGGTTACGCGCGGCGCGGACGATCTGCTCGTGAAACTCCGTGTCGAGCCGCGACACGTCGGCGAGGGTCTTCGCCGACTTCGTGGCGGCGATGTTCGCCTCGACCGTGGTGAAGTCCTTGGGCCTGCCATGCACGGCGGCCAGTCCGGCCGCCACCGGGTCGATCATCAGGCGGACGGCATAGATTTCCTCGATGTCCCGGGCCGTCAGGGCGGGCACCCGCGTGTGGCCCGTGGGATCGAACTCGACGAGCCCCCGCAGTTCGAGTTCGATGAGGGCCTCGCGGATGGGCGCCCGGCTGACGCCGAGCATCGCTGACAGCGTCGGCTCCGAAATCCGTGATCCGGGCGCGAACTCGCCGGCGATGATCGCGTCGGACAGCCGGGAGAGCACGTCCTGCGACAGGCGGACGCGGCCCCTGCGGGACGCCGGCTTCGACGCGGAGGTTTTCGGCACTTCAGGATCTGGAATGGGGAACGGGGGCGGACAACGAACTCGAAAGAATATACAGGTCGGCGACGGTGCCGCGGGAAAAGCAAGCGGCCCGGGCTTTTCAGCCCGGGCCGCCGCCGTTCCCAGTCGATTCTCACCGCCCTGCGTGGGGGCGGGACAGAAGCATCGGCAGTGCCGCGATCACTCGCAGCAGGGCACCTCGCGGTACACGGTCTTCGGCACGCAGCGGGTCACCGTGTAGGCGACCTGCTTCGGCACCATCCGCACCACGTCCACCGTCTTGGTGTAGTGGACCGGGCGGGTCGTGCAGACCGGCACCTGCTTGGTGCGGGTCTCCTTGACCATCGTGCACACCTTGTAGCACTCCTCGCGGGAGCACTCCTCGCGGACCATCTTGCAGACCTTCGAGGTGCAGGTCTTCACCCGCTGCTCGGCCACCATGTGGCACACCCGGTAGGTGCAGGTGCGAACCTGCTCCTCGGGGACCATCCGGCAGACCTTGTAGCTGCAGGTGCGAACCCGCTGCTCCGGCACCATCTTGCACACCTGGTAGGTCCGGACCCGCTGTTCCGGAACCATCTTGCACACCTGGTAGGTGCAGGTCTTCACCTGGACCTCCGGCACCATGCGGCACACCTGGTACGAGCAGGTGCGGACACGCTGCTC
>JBJTHX010000105.1:0-10826 GCA_046094745.1 Planctomycetia bacterium | reverse complement strand
ACCGGCCGCGCGAACTCCGACGGTGTCCGGTTGCCCAGAGCGCCATGCGGACGGACGCGATTGTAGTCCTCCCTCCATGCTTCTGTCACGGCTCGCGCCTCGTCGAGCGACAAGAACCAGTGCTGGTTCAAGCACTCGTCGCGAAGCCTGCCGTTGAATGATTCGATCACTGCATTATCCGTGGGCTTTCCTGGCCTGCTGAAGTCGAGCTTCACGCCATTGAAGTAGGCCCACATGTCCAAGCTCCTCGAGATGAATTCGGGGCCGTTATCTACGCGGATCGATTGCGGCTTGCCTCGCTGTGCAGTGACCTGCTCCAAGACACGCACGACATCGTCTCCGGTCAGTCGCTGGCCCACCTCGATGGCCAAGCTCTCACGGCTATGGTTATCGACTAGCGTCAGCAGTCGGAACCGCTGGCCACCGACCAGTTGGTCGGCCATGAAGTCCATGCTCCAGCTCTCATTGGTCTGCCCAGTCGGCGGCCGTGCCTCACGGACCTGGACGCTCTTTCGTCGACGTGGCTTTCGCCGCCGAATTCCCAGGCCTTCTTCGCAATAGAGCCGGTAGACGAGCTTCTTGTTCACGAGCCACCCTTCACGACGCAAGAGCACCCAAAGCCGTTGGTATCCATAGTGCACCCGACTGGTCGCAAGATCTCGAAGTCGAATACGAAGCTCGGCCCGCGGGTTCCGCCTGCTTCGGTAACGGTAGGTCGCTCGGGAAAACTCCAGAACACGGCAGGCCCGACGCTCGGCCACTCGGTACGCCACCTGCACCTCCCGCACCAGAACACGCTGTACCGCGGGCCTCAAAGTTTTTTTGAGAGCACGTCCTGCAGCATCTTCTTGTCGAGGCTCAGGTCCGCCACCAGTTGCTTAAGCTTGCGGTTCTCCTCCTCGAGCGTCCGAAGCCGTCGCAGTTCGGCGATCCCGAGCCCTGCGAACCGCTTCTTCCACCTGTAGAAGGTCTGCTCGCTGATCCCCAACTTGCGGATGATCTCGGCCACCGAAGTGCCCGACTCAGCCTGCCTCAAAGCGAACGCGATCTGCTCTTCCGAAAAGTGCTTCTTTCCCATCCGAAAAACCCACCCTTTCTGGTGATGCCAAGGTCAAAAAACCTAACGTCCCGGATGGATCAAGAAACGGGGAGGACGTCACGCATCTGTCAGCCCCTTGGTTTCTTCCAGCGACAGGAACCAACGCTGGTTCGGACACTCGTCACGATGAGCTTGCCGACGTCGCCTTTTCGCCGGTGCCGTGACCGCCGGCCGCGGGCGGCACGACGTCGCCCGGGGCGGCCCGCTGCCCGCCCTACTCCGGCAACGAGAGCAGCACCATCGCCAGGAATCCCACCAGCAGGCCGGCGACTCCATAGGGGCCCACCTGCTCGCCGTAGATGAGCCGGCCGATGGCGGCCACCAGCAGCATGCCGCCTCCCGTGGCCACCGGGAAGACGACGAAGCCCGAAATGCCCCCGGAGAGGGCGAGGGCCATCCCGACCTGGCCGCCGAGGCTGCACAGGGCCATCGCGAAGCCGATCACGATCTCGCGGGCCGCGGGACGGCCCGCCTGCCTGCAGGAGACCGCCAGGGCGACGAGGGCGCCGCAGGCGTACCACCAGGTGAGGTACTGCCGCTCGTCGACGGCGCCCAGGCCGGCTCCCGCCAGGATCCGCAGCCCGAAGGACCCGGCGCCGTTGGCCAGAAAGGCCAGGAGCATGCATCGCAGATAGAGGCTCACGCTTCCTCGGCCTCCTGTTGGCGGCGGTCGAGCCACAGCAGCGTCAGCGCCACGAGCGACAGGCCCAAGGCCAGGGCCCGGCGCGGGCTGACGGCTTCCCGGTAGAGGACAATGGACAGCACGGTCGGCACGATCGTGGACAGGTTGATGACCAGCCAACTGGTGGAAATCTTGCCGTAGCGGATGCCGCGCTGGAAAAACAGGATGGCGAGGGACGCCAGCAGGCCGCAGACGGCGGCGGTGAGCAGGGCCACACGGGGCAGGAAGATCAGCTGCGCGAGGCCGGAGCGGGCCACGCTCCAGGCCGCCATCAACAGGCCGGCGAACAGGAAGAGGAAGAAATTGACCGCTTCCGGGCGGCACCGGCGGTGATCGGCCACCTTGTGGAACACCCCGAGCATGCCCAGGGCGACCGCCGCACCGGCCAGCTGGAGGTAGGGCGTCATCCCGTGAGGATCTCCCGCAGACGCGCGGCGATCGTGGCGGCGTCCCCGGGAGCCAGGGCCTCCGGGAAGAAGACGAGCTTCCCGGAGCGGGCGAACCGCTCGAAGACGTGGATGGGCGGCGTGCCTTCCTGCAGGCGGATCACGAGGGCGGTCGCATCGACGCCCGCCACGGCGGGATCCACGGCCAGCTCCACGCGCGGCACGGGCCGCTCGGGCGACGCGGGGCGGAGTTCCGCCTCGATGCCGGGGATGCCGTGCGCGGCCGCGAGGATGCGGTCGAGATCCGCCGTCCAGCCGCGTTGCTCGGCGACGAAGTCACGGCTCCGGTAGAGTTCCAGCGCGGCCATCAAGCCGGCAATCTCCTCCTTGCCCACCTTGAAACCACGGCCGATGCCGTGGTGGGGCGGACCAGCCAGGCGGCTCCGGGCCTGGAGCGCTCGCAGGGGCCAGGTCTCCGGGAAGACGTCCATGTCCTGATGCTGGAGCGACGCCGACTCGATGAGCGCCGCCCGCCCGCAGAGGATGCCGGTGGCCTGGGGGCCGCGCAGGTGCTTGCCGCCGCTGAAGGCGACGAGGTCGGCTCCCTGGGCGATGAATGATCGCAGGTGCGAGGCCGGCGGCAGTTCGGCGGCGGCATCGACGATGACGGGCTTCCCGTGCCGGTGGGCGATGGCGCAGAACTCGGCCAGGGGCACGGCCAAGCCGTCGCCGCCGGCCTGGTAGTAGAGCGCGGCGGTCCGCGGCGTGATGGCCTCCTCGACCTCGTACGGGTGCGTCAGGTAGCTGTACCCCACCTCGACGAAGCGTCCGCCGGCGGCCCGCACCGCGTGGTCGTAGTCGTTGCGATGCGCGCGGTGGACCACGATCTCGTCGGGCATCCCGGTCGTGTCGGGCAGGCGGTTGATGCGGGCCACGTCCATGCCGGCCAGGCAGGCGGCCGTGCCCAGCGTCAGGGCGGCCGAGGCGCCGCTGGCCACCAGGCCCGATTCGGCCCCGGTCACCTCGGCGATCAGGCTTCCGGCGGCGTCCTGCAGGAGATCCATGCGCACGCAGGCCGAGGCCGCTTCCCGCATGGCGTCGAGGACGGCGTCCGGCAAGGGCGCGCCTCCGAGCTTGGTGCTGAAGCCGCGGGCGCTGATCACCCGCGCCGAGTCCAGGGCGTCACGCACCCGCATCTCAACGTCCCCCCACGGCGACCGGGCCCGCTGGCCCCGCGGCCGCGGTCAGGGCGGGCATGTCGTAGGCGCGCCAGGGATTCACCACCGTCATGCGATGGATCTGCTCCGGCGTGACGCCGGCGGCGGCCAGCAGGGGCAGGAAGGTCGAATGGACGTGGTCGTAGCCCTTGCCGCCGTAGGCATGGAGGTGGCTCTTCATGCAGACGTCGCCGCCGAGCAGGATCTGATCGAGGTGGCCCTCGTCGATCAGGGTGCGGATGTTGCGGACGCGGACCGCATCGCCGGGATAGCCCGCCCCATGGTAGCCGATGTTGTCGACGCTCAGGAAGACGCCGGTGCGGGCGATGGCCAGCAGCATGTCGCCACGGCCGGGGCGGTCGCCGAGGTGGCTGATGACGATGCGGCCGGGGGGCACCCGTTCCTCGGGGAGCAGGGCGATCTGCTCCACGGCGAGCTCGCCGAAGTGGGTCGTGTGCGTGAGGATCGCGGCGTTCGTCCGGGCGTGGGCGCGGCCGGCGGCGCGGAAGACCCGCTCCTGGGCCGGCGTGATGTGCTTGCGCTCGGTGCCGATCTCGCCGATCATGCCAGCGCGGATGCCCGTGCCGTCGACGCCGACGGTGAGTTCCTCGACGATCCGGTCGGCCAGCTCGTTGGTGCCGAGCTCCACGATCAGGCGGGGATAGACCTCCTCGCGGTACCAGCCGGCCCCCATGACGATGTGGACGCCGGACTCCTCGGAGATGCGGCGCAGCCCGCGGGGATCGCGACCGAGACCGGAACTGGTGGCGTCCACGAGCGTTCCTCCCCCGGCGGCGCGGGCGAAGGCCTGCAGCTCCCGGATCGCCAACTCGTGATCGTCGAGGATGCCGTCATAACTCTTGGTGAAGGGCCACAGGTCGCAGAGGACGTGTTCGTGCGACAGGATCGGGCCCGCCTGCTCGGCCGTGATCGGACCGCGGACCGTCATGATCGCCATCGGGTTGCCCTTGGTCGCCCATCCGTTCGGATCGGCACGATACGGGCCCGTGGCGGGACTTTCAATATGATTGTAGAACTGGTGGCCGATCAGCGCCCCATGCGGAAGGGCGAACCGTGAGCAGCGAGATTCGTGCGGGCATCATCGGGCTCGGCTTCATCGGCAGGCTGCATCTGCGGGCGGCGTCGCTGGTGCCGGGCGTGCGCGTGGTGGCGGTCGCGGAGCCGCATGCGGCCGCGCGGGAAGCGGCGCCGGCGGGCGTCGAGCGGTTCGCCGACTACCGGGATCTGCTGGCTCGCGACCTCGACTTCGTGACCATCTGCCTGCCGACCGTGCTGCATCATCCGGTGGCGCTGGCGGCGCTGGAGGCGGGCAAGCACGTGCTGATCGAGAAGCCGGTCACGACGACGTATGCGCAGGCGGAGGACTTGATGGCGGCGGCCCGGGCCCGCGGCCGCGTGCTCTACACGGGCATGACGCACCGCTTCTACCCGGAGGTCCGCGCCGTGAAGGAACGGCTGGACCAGGGCGAGTTCGGCGAGGTGGTGATGCTGCGGGACTGCATCCTGGAGTCGCTGGGCTTCCTGGGGGGCCCGGCCTGGTATCGAGACCCGGCGGCCGCCGGCGGCGGCACGGTGCTCTCCTCCGGCATCCACCTCGTCGACCGGGTGCTGTGGTTCGCGGGACGGAGGCCACGGGCCGTGGCGGGCTGCACCTCGAACGCCCTGCTGGGCGGGCCGCTGGAGGATGCGGCGCAGATGACGCTCGACTTCGGACCGGCATGCTCCGCACAGCTCACGTTCGGCTGGCTGGCGGAACCGCACCCGCTGGTCTGCGACCTGGAGATCATCGGCACCCGCGGCAGCGCGGTGATCCACACCTGGCAGGGCTACGAACTCCGCACGGCCGCCGGCACCTCGACGCACGCGGTCCACGGCGACCAGCCGCACGCGGACAAGGTGGTCGAGGGGCTGCGCGGCGAGATCGGAGAGTTCTCGACGGCGCTGCGCGAGGGCCGCCCGCCGTGGCCGCCCGTGGAAGAGAGCAGCCTGGCGCTCGAGGTGGTGGAGGCGTTCTACCGGGCGGCCCGATCGCGCACGGGCGTCGCCCTGGGGCTCGAGGGACACCACACGGAGGCGAAGGGCGCATGACGCGACCACCGGCGGGGGAACCCGCGTTCGACCTGCTGTTCCGCGGCGGGCACGTGATCGATCCCGCTGGCGGGATCGACGGGGTGGCCGACGTGGCCGTGCGCGGCGGCACGATCGCGGCCGTGGGACCGCGGCTCACCGGCCCGGCCACGACCGTCGTCGATGCCACGGGCACGTTCGTCGCGCCCGGGTTCATCGATCTGCACGGCCACTGGTACGAGGGAGGGCTGTACGGCATCCACCCGGACATCGGCCTGAACCACGGCGTCACCACGGCGGTGGATGCCGGCACCACGGGCTTCGCCAACTTCCCGTACTTCCACGACACGTCCGTGCAGACCAGCCGCACCCGCGTGCTGGCCTTCGTCCATGTTTCCTGCCTCGGCCTGCAGGCGGTGTTCGCGGAGGAACTGCTGGAACTGCGGTACGCGCGTCCGGTGGAGACGGCGCTGGTGGTGGACCGCTACCGGGAGACGGCGGTGGGCATCAAGATCCGGATCGGCACCATGACCGGATCGCACGGCAACCGCGCCCTGGACCTGGCGCTCGCCGCCGCCCGCGACTCGCGCACGCCGCTGATGGCGCACATCAGCGCCGGAGCGGACGTCGAGTACGTGCTCGGGCACCTGCGCCCGGGTGACATCCTCACGCACTGCTTCCACGGCGCCGGAAACGGGATGTTTCCCCCGGGGGAGACGGGGCTGCTGCCGCTGGTCTGGGAGGCCCGCCGGCGGGGCGTGGTCTACGACATCGGCCATGGCTGCGGGAGCTTCTCGTGGGACTCGGCGCGGCGCGCGTTCGAGCACCACTTCTGGCCGGACACCATCAGCACCGACCTGCACCGCTACAGCCTGGAAGAGCCCTGGGCCGTCACCATGCCGCAGGTGATGTCGAAGTTCCTGAGCCTGGGCATGCCGCTGGCCGACGTGGTGGAAAAGGTGACCGCGGCGCCGGCGCGGGTGCTGGGACGCGGCGACGCGCTGGGCTCGTTGCGTCTGGGCACGGCGGCCGACCTCGTGCAGTTCCGGCTCGAGAGCGGACACTTCACGTTTCGCGACGCGGCCGGCGCGGTGAACCACGGCGAGCGACTGGTGGTGCCGTTGCTCTGCCTGCGGGCGGGCGTCGCCTACCGGCCGGGCGCGGTGCCATCGCCGCCGCCGCGGCCGCTCTATCCCTGCGATCAGCCGGTGTTCGAGACGGCGGCGGCGATGCGGGCGATCCAGTCCAACCTGCCGGCGCCCAGGAAACCGTAGTTGAAGAAGGAGAAGCGGCGCACGCCGTGGGCCCGGGCGAACCGGATCTTGGCCAGCGCGTCCCCGAGGGCGGGCGTGACGGGCAGGCCCAGGTTGAGCGTCAGGTTCAAGCGGGCCGGGTCGGCCACTTCGGACAGGCAGTACAGCAGATCGTCGTTCACGGCGTCGGTGTCGGGCGTGTAGGCCAGGAGGTGGAAGCCGTCGACGGTGTCGCGGAGCGCCCGCAGCGAGACCCCCTCCATCCAGATGTTGCCCGGCGAGCCGACGAAACTGGAGGTGAAGACGCTCACCTTCGCGCCGCCCGCCGCGGCGGCGATGTCCCGCACCAGTCCCGTCACCGCATCGAGCCGCAGGCGGATCAGGTGCTGCAGTTCCGGGGACTGGGCCACCAGGGCGGCGACCTGCTCCATGTTGGCATGCGGCCGGGTGCCGGAATCGTCCGCCGCCAGCTTGGCCAGCAGCAGCGCCCGCACGCGGGCGGCCAGGGCCTGGAGGTCCAGGCCGTCTGCCCGGGCCACCGCGGTGCAGCTGGGGCAGAAGCAGAGCGAGAGCAGGAACTTCTCGTAGGGCCCGATGGGTCCCGCGGCCACCTCGTGATGGTGGCCGTGCTCGTAGCCGATCCAGCCGATGCTCTCCAGGTCGAGCGTGTCGAAGAGCCCCAGCGCCGCGATCGCACGGGCGAGCGCGACCGCATACCCCCGGACCGCGGGATGATGCGGACAGAGCGCGAAGGGGTAGGAGTCGCCGAACGCGTTGCGCACCGTGAGGCCCGGGTGGAGCCCGCCGATCCGCGAGTTGTGATGGAAGACCGTCCAGGCCGACAGCGGCAGTCCCTGGGCGGCGAGATCGGCCAGCCACCCGGTGCGGGCGAGCGCGTCCTCGGCCGGCGCCAGTTCGCCCAACGATCCGCGATCGAGCGGAACGTAGGCCGTGCCGCCGGCGGGAAGAAAGACCTTCGCGCCCCCGTGGCGGGGAAGGAGGAACTTGCCGCTGTGGTAGAGCGTGGTGACGTGCAGGCGGGTCACGCCCAGCCGCCGGCACTCCTCTGCGAACGGCACGACGCCGCGGTCGGCGATGTCCCAGGGATAGGCGAACAGTTCAATGGAGGGCGGTGGCATCGCTGGCTCGTCCAGGGCTCGGTGCGGGATCGCGGACGGGGGCCCGGTGTCAACGGGCCCGACGCCGGACGGATCGGGGCTCACATTTCACAGGCCTCATTCGCCGGTCGCCGCGGCGGTCACGGGCAGTTGGTGCAGTTCGGCGGTGGCCCGAATGCGGTCGGCCTCGGTCGGGCCGTCGGCCTCGGACAGCGCCCGGCGGATCAGCGCCAGCCGCTTCTCGTCCCGCCAATCGACGGCCGTCTCCGTGTTCCAGGACTCGCGCAGGCCCTCTTCCAGCAGGCCCCAATAAGCCGCCATGGTCGCGCCGGCCCGACCGTAATGACGCGCGCAGAAGTCCGCGATGATCTCCTCCGGCTCGAGCCGCGGATTCCACAGGAGCTTGCCGAAGGCGTACATGTTCAGCGGATACCAGTGCGGGCCCCATTGGTCCGACGAGATGCCGTCGATGCCGAGCCGCTGAAAATAGCGGATATCGTCGGCGAGCATCGACACCATCGACCAGACCTTCTCCTGCGGGCTGAAGGTGTAGTACTCGTAGACGTAGAAGTTCTTCGCCTGCTTCCGCCACGCGGGAATCTGCCGCCGCAGGTTGCCGTCGAGCCGCTGCGGCGACGTCTCCAGCGGCCGCATGGTCCGCTGCGTGGGCCGCGGGAACAGGCACAGGCCGACGAGCACGTTGTCCCGCAGCCGCTCCGCATCCGGCGGGCAGTTGATGGTGTGGGCGTAGGCCAGCAGGTTGAGCAGGTGCCGCGGATGCCGCTCGGCGACGAGGCCTGCCACCTGGTTGGCGAAGCGGATGTAGGTGCGCGTGTAGGCCGCCCGGGACTCGGTCTCGGTCGCGCCGCCCGGCGTGCACTTCGGGCAGTGGCAGTAGGTGTAGGAGTCGTTGTGCCAGATGTCCACGACGTCGACCTCGGGGTTCTCGTCGAGCCAGCGGATGATGTTCTGCGCCATCCGCGGCGCCACGTCGGGATGGCTCAGGCACAGCCCCGCCTTCTCCGTGGACTCGACGGCCCGGCCGCCCTGGTCGAGCACGGCGAAGTATTCGGGATGCGTCCGGGCATGCTCGTCCGGCGGGAGCCAGGTGTTGAAGGTGTGCCCTCCCACGTCCAGGTACAGCCCGCGTTTCTCGACCTCCGGAACGTACGCCTCGCGGGAACGGTTCCGCTCCCATGAATACGGTTCGTTCGGCGCCGGGTGGGCCCAGTTGAAGCGGTTCTTGGCGAGCCAGTCGGTGTGCGGCAGGTTGTTCTTCGCGAGCCACTCGCCGCCGTACGGAAAGATGACGATCTGCCGCATGGCCATCGCGGGCGGCCCCACGCGGTCGTCGAACGGCGGGAGCCGCACGCTCGGCCGCCGCGGCACGGTGTCGTCGCCGGGGACGCACCAGCCGCAGCCGAGGTGCTTCTCGAGAAAGTGGTACACGGCGTAGAGCGTGGCCCGCGGCGAATTGCCCACGAGCACGATCCGGCGTCCCATGCTGCACATCAGGTAGCCGTCTTCGCCGCGCGACCGCAGGTCGGCCCGCAGTTCGGCGAACGCCTCGGGCAACCGCCCGCCCGCGCCGACACAGACGACCGCTTCGCCGGCCGCATCCGGCACGATCGGCAGCCGGACGCCGGTGATCTGCAGCAGGTACTTCTGGAGTTCGGCGGCGGCGAACGCCACCGGGGCCGGCGGATCCGCGCCGACGGCGATCGAGTAATCGCTGCGGCCGTCCTCCGCCAGGCGGATCGCGTCGGCACCGGGAACGGGTCCGCCCGCCGCCTCCTCTCCGCAGGCGCTCCACGGACGAAAACCGGCCAGGGCCGCGGTCAGGGCGACGGCGAGACCGAGCGTCCGGTCGCGGCGCGACCGGCGGCCGCCGGCACGTGATCCGGAGTTCCAGCCGTCGGTCATGCGCACCCTCCGTCGATCCGACGCACGACATGTGCCGGGCCACCGGCGGCTTGGCGGACGGGGATAATCGCCGCCGACCAGCCACGGGCCGGATTATATGCCGGGAACCGCCGGTTCAAGGCGGGCGGCTGCCCGCCGGCCGGGGCGTTCACGCCCGCCGGCCGCGACCCGCTCGCGGCGCCGGTCCACGCCGACGGGGCGGCTTCCACCGCATCGATTACGATGCCCGCGGACGGACCCCGGCAGGAGCATCGTCGTGGACCGCGATTCACCCCCGGGCCGTTTCTACGGGCAATTCGATCCGCCGGTCGACCGGCTGCTCTTCGAGCGGTATTTCCGCGACCATCAGGGGCCCGGCGTCTGCCTGGAGTGCGGCGCCTTCGACGGGGTGACGGAGTCCTCGTGCAAGTTCTTCGAGGAGGCTCTCGGCTGGACCGCGATCAACGTCGAGGCGTCGCAGCGGATCTACGCGGAACTGACGCGGAACCGACCGCAGTCCATCAACCTCAACCTGGCCCTGTCCCACGCGAACGCCAGCGTGGAGTTCACCGACGTCGATCATCCGGGCCATGCACTCTGCACGAACGGGTCGCTTCGGCATCTCGCCCCGCACCGCGAACTGCTCGACGAGGCGCTGTGCACGTATCGGTCCTCGCGGGTCTCTCGGGCGTGAGCACCGGAAGCGCCAGCGGCCTGGATCGCTGCGCTCCGGGGGGCCTGCTGGCGGGGGGCGGCATCCCGCAAGTAGTGTACGGGCGACCACTATCCCCGTCGACTCGCCTCTCTGCCCATGGTCGCTGCATTCTGCGGATGTTCCGCGCGGCCCAGCCTCCGGCCGCATGCCGGCCCGGCACCACGCCGCCGCTACGAGCGTCGCCGCCCCGAGAAGACTCCGCTCCACAAGGCCATCTCCGAGAACCTCGCGAGCTGGCTCGAGTGGCGTGACGAGGCGAAGCGTCCCGTGCCGGGCTACGTCGAGGAGGAACTCCGCGGGTGCGGGGCGTTTCGAGAAACCCGCTCCGGACGCCCGGGCCGCTCCTCCCGAGGCTCACGAGTCGCT
>JBJTHX010000104.1:0-5427 GCA_046094745.1 Planctomycetia bacterium | reverse complement strand
CGCGTTGAACACGACCTGCTCCCGCGGGTCCGCCCCCTTCTTGCGGCCGATCTGGGCGAAGAACGCGGCGAAGCCGTAGTAGTCGTCCATCGTCCAGCGGTCGAACGGGTGGTTGTGGCACTGGGCGCACTGGATCCGCATGCCGAGGAACGCCTGGGCCACATTCTCGGCGAGCTTGAGCGTGTTGCGCTCGAGCTGGAAGTAGTTGGTGGGCGGGTTGTCGAACGTGCCGCCGGTCGCGGTCAGCAGGTCGCGGACCATCCGGTCGACCGGCTCGTTGGCGGCGATCCGCCGGTCGAGCCACTGGTGGTAGAGGATCGTCGCCTTCGGGCTGACCTCGCCGCCCGAGCGGATCTGGAGGATCTCCGCCCATTTCATGACCCACAATTCCACGAACTCCTTGCGGTCCATGAGCTCGTCGACCAGCCGGCTCCGCTTGTCGGGGGCCGCGTCGGCCAGGAACCGCGTGCGCTCCTCGACGGTGGGCAGCAGGCCGACCAGATCGAGCGTCGCCCGCCGGAGGAAGGCTTCGTCGTCGCAGATGCCCGACGGCGCGATCCGCAGGCTGGCGAGCTTGGCGTTGACGAGCGCGTCGATGGCCTTCGCCCCCTCCGTCGCGCCGGGCTGCCCGGCCTCCTCGGGCAGGCGGAAGGCGAGATCCTTGGGGATCACGACCATCGGCACGCCCACCGTGATCGTGTCGTAGCGGGCCATCAGGAAGGCCTCGCCGCGGGCCCCGCTGGTGACGAGCCCGTCGGCCGAGACCTTCGCCGCGCGGTCGTTGTTGGTGCCGTACCAGGCCAGCTCCGTCACGTCGCGGTCGGTGCCGTCGCCGAACCGGGCCACGGCCACGAGCTGCTGCGTCGCGGCCTCGCCCTCGATGAGGGCCGTCGGCGGGTACACGTCGAGGGCCACGAGCTGGGGCACGCTGGCCGCCGGGTCGGGGCCGGCATCGTCCGGGGCGCCGGCCGCGATCCAGCGGATGAGCCGGTCGGCCAGATCGCTGTCGGCGGTGAACCGCTTGCCGCCGGTGTGCGGCACGGCCCCGGTCGCCTTGAGCACCAACAGGCTCTCCTCGGGGTGGGCGAGGTCGATCCGGCGGCCCGGCAGTTCGCGGGTCAGCCGGTGGTGATCGCCGGCCGGGTCGAAGCCGAAGAGCGAGAGACGGAAGCCGTCCTTGCCGCGGGCCGCTCCGTGGCAGCTGCCCATGTTGCACCCGCCCCGGGCGAAGACCGGCATCACGTCGAGCCGGAACGAGAGCGGCGGGTCGGACGACGCCGACACCACCCGCAAGGGCAGTTCGCGGACGTGTCCGGCATGGGCCACGCGGACGGTGGCATCCCCGTCGGCCAGCGGCCGGAGGACGACGCTTCCGGCCGGACGGTCGATGGCGGCCAGTGTGCCGTCGGAGAGGGCGATCTCCGCGGCCGCCGTCACGTCGAACATGCGGCCGTCGGCGGCCCGCGCCTGGACGACGATCCGTTGTCGGTCGCGGGCCGAATCGAGCCGCAACTGCGGCGGATAGGCCTCGATGCCGACGATCTCCGCGGCGGCCGCGGCCGTGACGGCCGTCGCCAGCCAGCCGGCGGCGACCGCCAGCCACCTGCTCCGCCCCGCGGTCTGCGGCGACCTCATGGCTTCGCCTCCTTCGCGGGCAGCGGCCTGTCGATCCGCAGCTGCGTGGCCGCCGTGTTCTGCACGATCCAGGCGTCCCCGCGCGGGATCCGCAGCTGGCAAAAGACGTTGCCGTGCTGGCCGGGCGGGGCGTCACCCGCAATCTTCACCGGAAACACGAGTTCAGTCGCATCCGCCGCCAGGTCGAGCTCCGGGGCCTCGGTCCGCGCCGGCAGGCCCATGAGCTTCACCTTCGCCGCGCCGGTGAACGCCGCGGGCTTCTTCACCGCCCAGACGATGCGGGTCTCCTGTCCCTGCTCCACCGTCCCCTTCTCGGCCGCCATCTCGATGAGCGGCTCGACGACCTGCAGCGGCACGAGGTCGCTCGACACCCAGGCCGTCTCGCCGTCGCGGCGCCGCTTCTTCTTCTCGGCAGGATCCGGCTTCTGCTCGTTCTTTACCAGGGCCGTCGCCACGACGACGAACCGCCACTCGGCGATCGCCGCATCAGGCGAGGCATTGAGCGGGTAGACGGCCTCGTCCTTGTCGGCCGGCACCTCGACGATCGTCGGCCCGCTGACGCCCGGTGGTCGGAAGGGGAGCATGAGCTTCACCTTGCCCTTGAACCCGTCGAGCCGCTCGATCCGCACCTTGAGTTCGAGTGTGCCCCGGCGGACGTGCGGCACCGCGGGTGGCTCGACGTCGATGCGAATCGGCGCCTCCTCGGTGACCGCGACCGGCAGCCGCTCGCCCGTGACGGCGCGGAACGTGCCGTTGCCCGGCCCGATCACCAGCGGCGTGGTCTGCCGCAGGCCGCCGAGCGGCCGGCCGGCGTCGGCGGCGCGCGTCAGCACCTCGACGTCGGCCGGGGCGGGAACGGCGTCGGCCGCCGCCGCGAACACCACCGGCGTGGCGGGGGCATTCGGCGCGGCGGCCGCGGCCTCGATCCGCACGCCGTCCGGCAGGCCCGCGAAGGCGAGTTTCACCGGCCCGCCAAAGTCCGTGCGGCTCGTGTTGAAGACCAGGGCGGTGCGGTTGCCCCGGGGCACGGCCGCCACGAGCCGCTCCTGCGTGTTCTCGCGCGCGGGCGTGACCGAGACCGCGACGGCCGGCTCGGCCTGCTCGATCTCCAGCCAGTAGACGTAGGCCGGGCCGCCGCGCCGGAGGTGCTCGTTGACGCGGACCAGGAAGGAGCCCTGATCGGGCACGGTCACGCGGACGACGCTGTCCGGACCGTCGGCGTCGTCGTTGCCGGTGAGCCGATCGCGCTTCTCGTCGTCGCGGTGGACGTTCACCACCACGTCGATCGGCGAGCCGAGCCGGCGGCCCCAGGCGTTGACGTCCCAGACCGTGCCCTTCGGGGCCTCCACCCGGAACCAGTCGACGTCCTCGGCAGCATCCATCCGTGCCAGGATCCCGGCCGGGGCCGTCACCGGCGTCGCCTTCTTCGGCTCGTCGTTGGGCTCGGCCTCGTCGGTCCGCCGCAGGGGCGAGACCCGCACCGGCACCGGTACCGGCGCGGCCGACCCATTCCGCACCGCCTCGATCTCCGCGACACCGCCAGGCGGCACGATGGCCGGCAGCACGACCCGCTGGCGGAAGGTGCCGGCCGGGTCGCCGAGCCAATCCACCTCGATCGCCGCTCCGGGCGGGCCGACCGGGGGCCAGGCCAGGTGCGGCACGGGAAAGTCGCCGAGGTGCAGCATGTAGACGCTGCCGTCGTTGCCGCCGAAGGCGCTCTCCCGCACCCGCACGACATAGTCGCCCTCCGCCGGCACGACGGTCGCGAACATGCCGTCCTGCGCGAGCAGGGGATGGTCGTCACAGGCCGCGACCACGAACCCCTTGGCATCGACGATCTCGAGGTGCGGATCGAACATCTCTTGGTCGAGCCGCATCGCGTCGACGGCCACGGACAGCCGCCCACCGGCCGGTAGATGGACGCGGAAGCAGTCGATGTCCTCGCCGGTCACCACGCCGGTCACGGTCGTCGGCAGGGTGACGGCCTGCGGCGCGGTGCGGTCGTTGTTCGGCTCGGTCTCGCGGGTGGCGGCGAAGCCGGCCACGCGGAAGGTCCGCAGATCGGACAGGCCGTCGGCCGTGCGGATCCGCAGGCGATGGCCGCCGAGCGGACAGTCGGGCGGAATCCGCAGTGTCGCCTTCACCACCTGCGGATCGACCTGGACGAGACCCGTCACGGCGATGCCGCCATCCTCGAAGACCACTTCGCGGGCGTCGTCGAGCTCCCGGCCCCGGAACTCGACCTCGACCTCCGCCCCGCGGGGCCCGCCCGGAGGCAGGATCCGGTCGATCACCGGCGCGGCCGCCGCCGGCAGGCCGATCGCTGCGGCGACGAGCGGCGCGGCCCAGACGGATGGCCGTCGGCTCCAACGCGACGCTACGGACGCTGTGCACATGGGAGGCTGCATGGCGGCCACCGGGCCGCGTCAGGCGAGCAGGTCCTTCCGCACGGTGCCGCCGTCGACGATCTCGACCGGCCGGTTGCCCGGCGCCATGAGTTCCTTGTCGGCGACGATTCCGAGGCAGTGATAGACGGTCGTGGCCAGGTCCTCGACGGACAGGGGATCGTCCTGCGGCTCGGCGGCGATCGGGTCCGAGGCTCCATAGACGCAGCCCCGCTTGATGCCGCCGCCGGCGAGCGCCACGCTGAACACCTTCGGCCAGTGGTCGCGGCCGGCGTTCCCGTTGATCCGCGGCGTCCGCCCGAACTCGCTCGAGGCCATCACGAGCGTCGAGTCGAGCAGGCCGCGGCGATCGAGGTCCGTGATCAGGGCGGCGAACGCCTGGTCGAAGGGGGGCAGCGTGTTCGTGATCCCGTCGCGGATCTGCCCGTGCATGTCCCAGCCGCCGTAGGAGAGCGTGACGAACCGCACGCCCGCCTCGACGAGCCGCCGCGCCAGCAGCATCCGCTGGCCCGCCTGGTTGCGGCCGTATTCGTTGCGGATCTCCTCGGGCTCCGACTTGATGTCGAAGGCCCCGCGGGCCTCGGCCGAGCTCACGAGCGCGTAGGCTCGCTCGTAGAAGGAATCCATCGCGGCCACCGCGCCGGCGTCCTCCAGCCGCTGGAAGTGGCGACCGACCGACTCGCGGAGCCGCTGCCGCTTGGCGAACCGGTTGGCATCGACGCCGCCGGGGAGGGAGAGGTCGCGGACCGTGAAGCCGCCGTCGGTCGGATCGGAGCCGAGCACGAACGGGCCGAACGCGCTGCCGAGGTACCCGGCCCCGGCGTCCTGCGCCGGCAGATTCGGCACGCAGACGTACGGAGGCAGGTCGGCGCGGGGGCCCAGTTCGTGGGCGACCACGCTGCCGAAGCTCGGGTAGGTGAGGGCCGGGCTCGGACGGTAGCCCGTGAACATGTTGTGCGTGCCGCGCTCGTGGGCCGCCTCGCCGTGGGTCATCGAGCGGACGACCGTGATCTTGTCGGCCACCTGGGCCGTCTTGACGAGCTTCTCGCTGAACTGCACGCCGGTCAGCTTCGTGTCGATCACCCCGAGGTCGCCGCGATATTCGGACGGCGCCAGCGGCTTGGGGTCGAACGTCTCCTGCTGGGCCCAGCCGCCCGGCAGCCAGATGTGGATCACGCTCTTCGCGGTCCCCTCGAAGTGGGCGAACGCCTTGGCGTCGGCCCGGGCCGACTGCATCCGGAACAGACCCCCGAGGGAGAGGCCCAGGCCGGTCAGCGACCCGACGTGGAGGAACTCGCGGCGGCCGACGCCCGCCGTCCGGAAGGAGGGGCATCCGCTGGAGACAGGATGACGAGCCATGGCGGGGACTCCTGGAAAGGGAGCGGTT
>JBJTHX010000103.1:0-2598 GCA_046094745.1 Planctomycetia bacterium | reverse complement strand
TCGACTCGCCCGACAAGCTCCACCTGCTCGCGAAGAGCCACTGCGCCGCGGCCGCGAACGGGCGTCAGCCCGCAGGCCGCCGTCGATCCCACGGCCCGGGTCGCTGCCGACGTCGACATCCACCCGTTCGCCACCGTCGGGGCCGACGTGGAGATCGGCCCGGGCGCCACGATCCACTCGGGCGCGCGGATCATGGCTGGCTGCCGGATCGGCGCCGGCACCGAAATCTTTCCCAACGCCGTGCTCTACGAGAACACGGTCGTGGGCGCGGGCTGTGTCGTCCACGCCAATGCCGTCCTCGGCGCCTACGGGTTCGGCTACAAGCCCACGGCCGCCGGCTACGTCCTCTCGGCGCAGCTCGGCTGGGTGGAGGTCGCCGACTCCGTCGAGATCGGTGCCGGCACCACCATCGACCGTGGCACCTACGGTCCGACCGTGATCGGGGCGGGCACGAAGATCGACAACCTCGTGATGATCGCCCACAACTGCCGGCTCGGCCGGCACAACATGATCTGCTCGCAGGTCGGCGTGGCCGGCAGCACGAGCACCGGCGACTGGGTGGTGATGGCCGGGCAGGTCGGTGTCCGGGATCACGTCCACATCGGCGACAAGGCGGTGCTCGGGGCCCGGTCGGGCGTGTCCTCGGATATCGAGGCGGGCAAGACCGTCCTCGGGGAGCCGGCCATCGATCTGCGGGATCGCAAGCTGCAGCTCGCGACGATCAGCAAGCTGCCGGAGATGCGGAAGGACTTGAAGTCGCTGGCGGCCCGGGTCGAGGGCCTGGAGCGGGCGGCCGGCCGCGGCACGGCCGAGGCAGCCTGAGGGCGCGGGCATGCACGGGACGCAGGCGGTCGCAGAGCGGGGTCTCGCCGACGAGACGGTGGGCATCCTCGCCGGCTGGGGGCGGTTCCCGGTGGCCGTCGCCGAGGCGATCCGCCGCCGGGGCGGCCGCACGGCAATCCTCGCGATCTCGGGCCATGCCGACGCGGCACTCGAGCCCGTGGCCGACCACTACGGCGAGGTCGGGGTCGCGGAGATCGGTCGGGCGGTGGAGTTCTTCCGCCGCCACGGCGCGGCGCGGGCCACGATGGCCGGCAAGATCCACAAGACGAAGCTCTTCGAGAAGGGGGCCTGGCGGCGGCTGGTGCCCGACTGGACGGGGCTGAAGACCTTCTGGCCGCACTTCGTCAGCCGTCGACGCGACAACCGCGACGACTCGCTGCTGGGCGCCATCGCGGCGGCCTTCGATGCCCGCGGCGTGCGGATCTGCCCGGCCACCGACTTCGCGCCGGAACTCCTCGCCGCTGGCGGCGTGCTCGCCGGCCGCCCACTCACTCCCCGCCAACAGGCCGACGTGGCCTTCGGCTGGCGGCTGGCCAAGGAAATCGGCCGGCTCGACGTCGGGCAGTCGGTCGTGGTGAAGAACCTGGCGCCCCTGGCCGTCGAGGCGATCGAGGGCACCGACGCCTGCATCCGCCGCGCCGGCGGTCTCTGCCCGGCAGGGGGCATGACCGTGGTCAAGGTCGCCAAGCCGCAGCAGGATCTCCGCTTCGACATGCCGACGATCGGTGTCGGCACGCTCGAGTCGCTCCGCGCGGCCGGCGCCACGGTGCTCGCGGTGGAGGCGGGCCGGACGATCCTCGTCGATGCCGAGCGGCTGGCGGAGTTCGCCGCGGCCAACGGCATCACCGTCGCCAGCTTCTACGACGCGGCCGGCAGCCCGCTGCTGGAGGATGCCGCGGCGGCCTGACGGGCCAGCCGTCCACCGGGGCTATACTCGGCTGCATGTTCGGCCTCCGCGCGACGCATCGATCGGTGTTGCCGCTTCTGGTGCCGCTCGTGATGGCGGCCGTGGCTTTCGGCGAGCCGCCCGCCACCACCGCGGCGACGCCGGTGGTGCCGATCGACACCGCGGTGGACCGCACGATCCCGATTCCCGCGCCGCGGACCCACCACCGCGGCCGGGAAATCGCCCAGACGATGCACTACGAGGGCGCGGCCTGGCTCGTCCGCGAGAGCCGGCAGAGGGAGGAGGATTGCCGGCAACTCCTCGATGCCCTGGCCGTCGAGCCGGGGCAGTCGATCTGCGACATGGGCTGCGGCAACGGCTTCTACACGCTGGAGATCGCCCGGCGGGTCGGGCCGCGGGGCGTCGTGTACGCCGTCGACATCCAGCCCGAGATGCTGCGGATGCTCGCGGAGCGGGCGGCCGCGGCGGGCCTCACCAACATCCGCCCCGTCCTGGGCACGCCCATCGATCCGCGGCTGCCGGCGGCCGGGGTCGACACGGTGCTGTGCGTCGACGTGTACCACGAGTTCTCGCATCCGGAGGAGATGCTCGCGCGGATCAGGTCGTGCCTGAAGCCGGGGGGAAGGCTGGTGCTGGCCGAGTTTCGCGGTGAGGATCCGGCGGTGCCCATCAAGCCGCTGCACAAGATGACCAAGCGGCAAATCCGCGACGAACTGGAGCCCGCGGGCTTCGGCCTGGCCCGCGAGTTCGACCGGCTGCCCTGGCAGCACCTGATGTTTTTCCGGGCTGACGGGGGGCGGCGGGGCGGCGGTCCGCTATCTCACCCGGCGGCTGCCGCGGTGGGGGCC
>JBJTHX010000102.1:0-16215 GCA_046094745.1 Planctomycetia bacterium | reverse complement strand
CCACCAGCAAGGCCGGCAGGAGCACGAGCTCCGCGACCGTGGCGGCCGCCACGGCGGCGCAGGCGAGCCGGCCGAACGAGGCCAGCGACGGCACGCTGCTGACGCCGTTGATCGCCGCCACGCCCTTCTGCAGCGGGCTGCGGCTGGGCCGATCGGCGCGGACCGCCGGCCGGGTCGCCAATCGGCTGGCCGCCGTCTCGGTGCGGCATGCCCGGCCGATCGTGGCGATGGGCGCCGCCGCGACGATCCTTCTCGCCCTGGCCGGGTCCGGGCTCGACGCCGACATCCGCGTCGTCGACTCGCTGCCCCGCGACGCCTCCGCGGCCCGGGCGCTGGCCCGCGTGGACGCGGAGTTCGGCGGCGCCCTGGGCGTCGATGTCATGGTCTGCTGGCCGGAGGCGATCGACTGGCGGGACGATGCCGTGACGACCGCGCTCGACGACGTGCACGGGGTGCTGGCGGAGTCCGGCGGGGTCGGGCGGGCGGTCTCGCTGTCGACCGTGGCCGGGTCGCTCTCACGCCGCGGCCTGCGCCGGCTCGATCCCGATCACGTCCGCGACCTCGTGGCCCCGGAGGCCAATGCCGCGCTGGTCCGCGGACGCGTGGCCGACCTGGGCTCGCGGGCCCTGGAGGCCGTCTACGACAAGGTCGACACGGGCCTTGCCGATCTCGCCCGGTCCCGGCCGGGCTGGCGGTTCGAACTGGCCGGCATGTCGGTGGTGTCGGCCCGCAACATCCGCCAGCTCGTCCGCGACCTGGGCTCGAGCCTGCTGCTCGAGGTGGCCGTGATCGGCGGCATCCTCGCGGTCGCCTTCCGCTCGCCGCTCGCCGGAATCGTGAGCCTCGTGCCCAACGTGTTTCCGCTGGCCGTGATCGGCAGCCTGCTCGTCGCGACCGGCCGGGCGCTCGATCCCGCCACGGTGATCGTGTTCAACGTATGCCTCGGTCTTGCCGTCGACGACACCGTGCACGTGCTGTCGGCGCTCGCCCGGCACCGGCGGGCCGGCCTGTCGATCGCCACGAGCGTCCGCCGGGCGATCGCCGAGACCGGCAACCCGGTCGTCATCGGGGGCGTCGTGCTGGCGGTGGGGTTCGCGGCGGTGACGGCCAGCAGCGTGCCGTCGCTGGCCTCGTTCGGCCGGCTCGCCTGCGCCGCCGTGGCGGCCGCCACGGTCGCGGAGCTCGTGCTCCTGCCGGCCTTGCTGGTGGTGACCGAGGATCTCGTCCGCCGGCGCCGCCCGGTCCTCAAGGACGGGATCTTCGGGGATGCGCCGGCGGCCTGGGCTACCCTGGGGACGCCGTCGCGTCCATGACCTCGGACACAGCCGTCACCGCATCGACGATCTGCTCCTCCGTGTGCTCGCAGGTCAAGAAGAACCGCACCCTGGCCGCCGTCTCGCGGACGGCCGGGTAGAGGATCGGCCGGGCGTTGATGCCGCGTTCGAGCAGCAGCTGCGACACGAGGATCGCACGGGCCGAACTGCCCGTGATCACCGGGATCACAGGCGTGTCCGCACTCGGGCCGGTGTCGAGCCCGGCGTCGTCAGCGAGCTTGAGGAACAATTCCGACCGTTCCCGCAGGCGGGCCACCCGCCACGGCTCCCGCCGCAGCACGCGGATCGCCTCCAGGGCGGCGGCGGCGTTCGGCGGCGAGCAGGCGGTCGAGAACACGAACGAGGGCGTGGTGAAGCCCAGATAGCGGATCAGCCGGTCGGAGCCGGCCAGGTAGCCGCCCTGGGCGCCGAGCGCCTTGCTGATCGTGCCCATCCACAGGTCGCCCTCGGCGGGATCGACGCCGAAGAAGTCGCAGATGCCGCGGCCCTCGGGCCCCAGCGTGCCGATCGAGTGGGCCTCGTCCACGTACAGCAACGCGTCGTGCCGGCGCTTGACCTCGAGGAACCGCGGCAGGTCGGGGTAGTCCCCGTCCATGCTGTAGACGCCCTCGATCGCCACCACGACTCGGCGATACTGCGGCCGGAGGTCGCGCAGCAGGCCGTCGAGCTGGACGTGGTCGTTGTGCCGGAACGACCGCTTCCCGGCCTTCGAGGCGCCGGCGCCCTGCATGATGCTGTTGTGCGCGAGTTCGTCGTACAGGATCAGATCGCCCTCGCCGAACAGATGGCCGAGCACCGAGGCGTTCGTGCCGTAGCCGCAGGGGAAGACCACCGCCCGGGCGGTGCCCACGAAGGCGGCGATCTCCGCGTCGAGCGCATCGAGCAGCGTGTTGTTGCCCCCCACCATGCGGCTCGCCGACGCGCTGCAGCCGAAGCGGTCGATCGCGTCCTTGGCCGCCCGCTTGACGTCGGGATGGCCGGCGAGGCCGAGGTAATCGAAACTCGTGAAGGTGACCACCGCCCGGCCGCCGATGCGGGCCTGACGGCCGTCCACCCGCTCGTTGGCGAGGAGGAAGGGGTTGGCGAGCCCGGCCTCGGCCAGCCCCGCCAGCCGGTCCTCGAGGCCGCGGCACTCGGGGAATGGGTCGCCAGCGGCGGCGACGTGCAACGCGGGCGGCGGCTCGTCCGCGGCCGTGGCGTCCGGCCCGGCATCCGGTTCGTCGCCGTGAGCCCCGCGGTCAGCGGCATCCAGCATCCGTCGCTCCACGCAATCGACGAGGTCCGCGGCCGTGCGGATGTCGCGCAGCCAATCGTCGCGAAACCGCATCTCGTACAGGCCCTCGATGCGGCTCACGGCATCGAGAAACCGCGGAGGGTCGATGCCGGCCTCTTCGAGGGCCGCGGCGGGATCGAGGCCGCCGCGACTGGTGGCCGGCCGGGCCCGTTCGAGTTCGGCGAGCACCAGCCGGGCGATCGCCGCCCGCGAGTTGTCGGCGCGGGCCATGACGCTGCCGGTGCCAGACCGTTGAACCTGCATCGAAGCCATGCAACCGCTTCCCGCGAACGCTCCATCGTCCGCGAGCAGCCGCTCGGGATGGAGCCATCCATCCGCCGAGGCATGCGCGCGAAGCAGTAAATCCGTGTCGCCGCACTGCGTCGCCGCGCGGCACCCGCACTATACGGGAACGGCGCAGAAGTGACAGCCTCCCCGTGAAAAAATAGGGCCGTTGGCAAACCCTGCCGGCGGCACCGATTTTTCCATCGCCGCTTCCCGGTCAGCCGAGCAGTTTGCGGAGCACGAACGGCAGGATGCCACCGGCCCGGAACTGGTCGAGCTCGACCGGCGTGTCGATCCGCACCAGGCACGGAATCCGCCGCGCCGTTCCGTCGGCCGCCGTCGCTGTCACGGTGACGGTGGCCCGCGGGGCGAGCCCGTCGAACGGGATGTCGAACGTCTCCTCGCCGGTCAGGCCGAGTTGCTGCCAGGGCTCCGGCAGCACCAGCGGCAGCACGCCCATACCCACGAGGTTGGAGCGGTGGATCCGCTCGAAGCTCGCGGCCAACACCGCCCGCACGCCGAGCAGCATCGTTCCCTTGGCGGCCCAGTCGCGGGAACTTCCCGTGCCGTACTCCGTGCCCGCGAGCACCACCAACGGCACGCCCTGCTCGCGATACCGCACCGCCGCGTCGTAGACGGGCATCACGTCCGTTCCCGGCAGCAGCCGCGTCACGCCCCCTTCCGTGCCCGGCACGAGCAGGTTGCGGATGCGGATGTTGGCGAACGTGCCGCGGGTCATGACGCGGTCGTTGCCGCGGCGGGCGCCGTAGGAGTTGAAGTCGACCGACTCGACGCCGTGCTCGATCAGATACTTCCCGGCCGGGCTGGACTTGGCGATGCTGCCGGCCGGCGAGATGTGGTCGGTGGTGACGCTGTCGCCGAGCGCGAGCAGCACGCGGGCACCGCGGACGCTCTGCGGGGCCTGCGGCTCACGGGACACGTCCGCGAGGAACGGCGGCTCCTGGATGTAGGTGCTCGTGGCGTCCCAGTCATAGAGCTCGCCCGTGCTCGTGGGCACGGCGTTCCAGCGCGGGTTCGACTGCCAGACGTTGCCGTAGCGGGACTGGAACTGCTGCGGCACGACCGCGGCGGCGACCGTCGCGCGGACCTCGTCAGCCGTCGGCCAGATGTCCGCGAGGAACACGTCCTTGCCATCCTTGCCGCGGCCGATCGGCTCGCGGGCGAGGTCGATGTCCGTCGTGCCGGCGAGCGCGTAGGCGACGACGAGCGGCGGACTCGCCAGCCAGTTGGCCTTCACCAGCGGGTTCACGCGGCCCTCGAAGTTGCGGTTGCCGGAGAGCACGGCCGCGGCCACGAGGTCCCCCTCCGTGACGGCCTTCGCCACCGGTTCGGGCAGCGGCCCCGAGTTGCCGATGCAGGTGGTGCAGCCGTAGCCCACGGTCTCGAAGCCCAGGGCGTCGAGATCCTGGGCGAGCCCCGACTTCTCCAGGTAGTCGGTCACCACCCGCGATCCCGGCGCGAGGCTCGTCTTGACCCACGGCTTCCGCGTGAGCCCCCTGGCGACCGCCTTCCGCGCGACGAGGCCCGCGGCCACCATCACGCTGGGGTTGCTCGTGTTGGTGCAACTGGTGATCGCGGCGATCACGACGGCGCCATGGCCGATCGTGTCGACGTGCCCGTTCTCGCGGACGGTGCCGGTCCGTTGCAGGGCGGCCCCGTCCAGGGCGAAGCCCCGCTTGGCCGTCGGCGCGGTGAGCGACTCGGCGAACGTCCGCTTCACGTCGGCCAGCGGCACCCGGTCCTGCGGCCGCTTGGGGCCGGCGAGGCTCGGCACCACCGTCCCGAGGTCGAGGGCCAGCCGCTTGGTGAACTCCGGGATCGGCGCCGCGTCGGTGCGGAACATCCCCTGCTCCTTCATGTATCGCTCGACGAGCGTCACCTGCTCGGCCGGGCGGCCGGTGAGCCGCAGGTAGGTGAGCGTCTCGTCGTCGACCGGGAAAAAGCCCATCGTGGCCCCGTACTCGGGCGCCATGTTGGCGATCGTGGCCCGGTCGGCGAGCGACATGCCGGTCAGGCCCGGCCCGAAGAACTCGACGAACTTCCCGACCACGCCCTCCTTCCGCAGGATCTCGGTCACCGTGAGCACGAGGTCGGTGGCCGTGGCGCCCGCCGGCAGCCGGCCGGTGAGTTCGAAGCCGACCACCTCGGGCAGGAGCAGGGAGAGCGCCTGGCCGAGCATGACGGCCTCGGCCTCGATCCCGCCGACGCCCCAGCCGACCACGCCCAGACCGTTGATCATCGTCGTGTGGCTGTCGGTGCCGACGAGCGTGTCGGGCACGGCGACGGGCAGCGTCCGCTTTCCGCCCGGCTCCCGGCGGTCGGGATCCCGCAGGAACACGCAGCCGGCCAGGTATTCGAGGTTCACCTGGTGGACGATGCCGATCGCGGGCGGCACGACCCGGAAGTTGCGAAACGCCTGCTGGCCCCAGCGCAGGAACGCGTACCGCTCGGCGTTTCGCGCGAACTCGATCTCCACGTTCTTCTCGAGGGCGTCGTCCGTGCCGAAGAAGTCGACCTGGACCGAGTGGTCGATGACCAGGTCGACGGGCACGAGGGGGTTGATCTTCGCCGGGTCGCCACCGAGCCGCCGCATCGCCGCCCGCATCGCGGCCAGGTCGACCACGCAAGGCACGCCGGTGAAGTCCTGAAGGACGACGCGGGCGGGCTTGAACGGGATCTCGACCTCGGCGGGCCGCGCCGCGTTCCAGGTGGCGAGCGCCCGGATGTCCCGCTCCGTCACCTCGTAGTCGTCGCAGGTCCGCAGCAGTGCCTCGAGCACCATGCGGATCGAGTAGGGCAATCGCGCCGTGTTCGTCACGCCGGCGTCATCGAGCGCATGGAGGCGATGGAGCGTGGCCGGCCCGCAGCCGGTTTCGAACGTGGCACGTGCGGAGAAAGGATCGGCGGCGGACATGGCTCTCGGGCGGGAGGAGTGCGGAGGCCGCGGCAGCGGCCGGAAAGCCGCGTATCGTAGCGAACCTGCGGCCGTGCGGAGAAGGATCGCGGCCCGCGCAGGCCGCAAAAGAAAAGGCCCCGTGGCTGGGGAAGCCACGGGGCCGGTAGCGGCTATCGATGTGTGGGTCTTTGGGGGGGGGGGAACAGCCGCGGACGAGATCCTGGTGTTCGGTTGGGGGCGCCGGGCATTCCCGACACCAGCGAAAGGATACACGACGTCCCCCATCCGTGTCGAACCGGGTTTTGAGTTTTTTTGCCAGGCCCAGGAAAACCTGCGGCTTTTCCCGGTCTCGACGGCCAGGACAGGTCCCGCCGGGCTGGTCCGCGCCCCTCCAGCCCCGACAATCGCCCAGGTCCCAACTGTCCCGCGGCGACCGCGGGCCGTTTTCGCGGGAAAACCGGCCGCGTTGCCCGCGGGCCGCGGGCCGCGATCATTCGACCGGGGCGACCAGTGGCACGGTCGCCGTTGTTCCGATAGTCAGGTCGTCATGGAGGGCGACATGAACTCTCTCAACTGGAACTCCCTGATCCAGGCTTTGGTCCTGATCCGCATCGGCCAGGAACTGGGCACCGAGTCACGGCTGGCGCGGGCGATCCACGACGTGGTCCACGCGCTGATGACCGTCTGGCAGTGAGTCGCGAGGCTGGCTCCGGTGCCCGTTCGGCCTGACAGGCCGGTTTGCGGCCGGATATTCCCGATCCGGCCCTCACTTGTTTCTCACACGGGCTGGCTATACTCCTGCCGTCGAAGTGGTTCGGCGGCCGTGACCCCGGTCGACGGCTCCGCTCCGATCCCACCCCAAATACCTCTGGCTCGACTCCCCGTCGAACCGGTCTCCAGACCGGTCACCCCGCCAGCGGACCCAGGAGCGAATCGGCCGAAGGCCCTTGCGGGCCGAGGACCGTCCCCCATGCCATGGTCTCCCACCAGCCCCCAGGCTCCGGCCCCCGGTCCGGACTGACCCTCGTCGAGTTGCTCGTCGTCGTGGCCGTGATCGCGGTCCTCGTCGCCTTGCTGCTGCCGGCCGTGCAGGCGGCCCGCGAATCCGGCCGCCGCGTCGTCTGCGGCAACAACTTCCAACAGTTGGCCGCCGCCGTGCTCCTCTACGAGGCCGCCCACGGCCGGCTGCCCGCCGCGGCGGTCGTCAGCGAAGGCCAGGACACGACGACCTGTGTCGGCTGCTGGGATCCCTGGGGCGAGGCCCGGCTCGCCGCGCCGGCAGCCGGCACCAAGCACGGCACGGGCTGGATGCTGGAGATCCTGCCGCAGGTCGATGCCCTGCCCGTCTTCGACGCCTGGGACCGGCAGACCAACGTGTTGGGCAATGCTGCCGTCGCCCAGACCGACATCGACGGCTTCTACTGCCCCAGCCGCCGCGCGGGCATCCGTACGTCGCAGGGGGACCATCTCAACCTCGTCGACACCTCGTGGCGGGGTGGCGGCACCGACTACGGCGGTTGCTACGGGCGGCTCGACGGCTTCATCAACCTGACTTCCGACAACCACCGCTTCGCCGATCGCGGCACGCTCGGCAACCCGCGATTCTTCGACGGCCCGTTCCTGCCGAACGCGGCCGTCAAGCTCGCGGCCGTGCGGGACGGCCAGTCGAACACGATCCTCCTCGGCGAGATGCAGCGACTGCGGCCCAACGGCCTCCCGGGCGCGGCCAACACCTCCAACCGCACCAGCCACGACGGCTGGGCCGCCGGCGGCGTCGCCACCCTGTTCACCACCGCCACCGACGTCCTGCACGGCAATCCGGGCGGCATGAACAACGCCTTCTTCGAGTCGCCGGGCAGCGACCACGACGGCGGCGCCTTCTTCGCGATGGCCGACGGCTCGGTGCACTTCGTCTCGGAGTTTATCGACGCCAAGGACAACCAGGCCGTCTTTCCGCTCCTCGGCTCGATGCGGGACGGCGAGATCGCGGGTCTCGCCGCCGCCGGGCCGTGACGCTGACAGGAGGCTGCCGGAATGCACTTCCGCTTTTGCATGATCCCCGTCGCCGCCGCCTGCCTCCTGCTGGCCGGAGGCTGCGCGCGGTCCGACCGCCCCCCGCTCGGCACGGTGACCGGCACCGTGACGCTCGACGGCCGGCCGCTCGCCGACGCCATGGTGGCCTTCACGCCGGAAGGCCCGGGCCGCACGTCGCTCGGCACGACCGACGCCGCGGGCCGCTACCGGCTCGCCTATCTCCGTGACATCGCCGGCGCCAACCCGGGCCGGCACGTCGTGCGGATCACCACGGCCAGCGTGGACGAAGGGCGGCCCGAGATCCTGCCCGCCACGTACCACCGGCGGAGCAACCTCGAGGCGCGGGTCGAGCCCGGCGACAACACGATCGACTTCGCGCTCAAGGCAAAGTGACGGCCGCGGCGACCGGCCCGACGGCGCCGGCGGTCGTCACCGGGGCCGGGGTTGCGGTGTCGGCCTCGTGGAGGTGCCCGCAGAGGATCCGCTGCAGCTCCGTGATCGTGGCGGGATGATGGTGGACGCGGGTGTGGCTGGCGGGCACCGTGATCTCGCTCGCCGCCCCGGGCGTGTGGGCGCTCTCGACGGGCACCACGCAGTCGTCCCGTCCGCCGGTCACGGAGGCATGCGCGTCGCCGACGACGCTGTGGGTCGCCACCCAGCAGGGCACGCGGAGCCGTTCGAGCACCCGGAGGTAGGGCGACTCGGGCCGGAGGATGTCGATCGTCGTCGGCATCCGCCGCTCGAAGTCCGGCCGCAGCAGGCCGGGATTCGCCCGCACGGCCATGTCGTGGACCGCCTGCAACTGTGGCGGCTGCCGGACGGCGACCGACGCCAGCCGGCCGACGCCCAGGGAAGCCAGGGCCGATCCCCGGTGGGGCGTGGCGATGTACACGATCCGCTTCACGAACGGCAGGGGCTTGAAGAAGAAGGTGCGGCCGACGAGCGTCTTCACGTCGGCGGGCAGCCGCAACTCGGAGAACGGCCGGGTGGCGACGGTGTCCCAGATCGCGGTGCCGGGATCGACGACCTGCATCTTGGCGTGCAGCCCGCCCATGCTGTGGCCCACGAGCACCAGGTTGCGCATGGCCGGATCCCGCCCCTCGGGATCGGCCGCCTGGACCGCCGCCCGCAACTCTCGCCGCAGCACCGCCGCCATCTGCAGGAACGACGCGCCGGTCGGATAGTGGTAGACCCACGGTTCGAATCGCCGGTGGAACGTCGGCCAGGCCCGCAGCTCGTTGAGCATGTCGAACCAGGTGCCCTCGTCGCTCGCCAGGCCGTGGATGAAGACCACGGGAATGCGGCCCGGCCGGTGGGGCTCCAGGATCTCGAGTTTGGGCTGCGTGTCGCCGCGGCCGAAGGGCTGGATGAAGCCCTGGATGCCGGCCCGGGGCATCCCGGCGAGCATGTCGAGAAGCGGGGCCGTGAGGTCGGCCGCGAGGTGCGGCCGAGCCGGGCCGATGTGCACGGCGGCGATCTCGACGGGGTTGGCCAGGTCGAGCACGGCCGCCGCATGGTCGCGATAGACGGGGCCGGAGAACTTCTGCAGGAAGTTCTCGTCGCCGGGCATCCGGAAGCGGAGCACCGCGGTCGCGGCGAGCGACTGCCGCTGGGGCGCGAACCGCCGCAGCGCCGCCCCCTCGCGGTCGGCCGCGACCCGCACGACCACCGGCAGCCCGAACCCCGCCCGCACGTGCCGCCGCGTGATCCGCGAATCCTCGGCCTGGGCCTGCGGTTCGATCGACTCGATCTCCTCCACCGCGACCGGGAGCGCCTTGGGCTGCCAGGGGACGAGCGTCGGCCTGCTCGGGTTGCCGATCCACAGGCCGTCGGCCGTGAGCCGGCCGTGGCACCGCGCGGCCTCGAGCAGGCCGGCCAGCGCGTCGGCGTAGAGTTCGGCCGCGGCGCACAGCACCGCGGGCGACTCCGGGCAGGTCCAGACCGCGTTCCAGGCCTCCTCGCAGGCGACGTAATATCCGTCGACCGCGTGCCGCCGGTGCTCGCGCAGCATCTCGCAGGAGGCGGCGGCGTATTCGCGGGCCCGCCGGAGGTGCCCTTCGGCGAGCCGCTGCGGGGATTCGGGCGGCGCCAGTTCCTGCCCGGCCCAGGCCGCCACACACCAGCACGCGACGACCGGCGCGATCCACCGCAGCCTTCCCATCGCCGGCCTCCTCCGCTGGTCTGATCGTCCCCGGCGGCCGGATTTTCCGGAACTTTCCCGGTTTCCGGCACGCCTTTCCCGGATTCTCCCACCTCCGGGAGGCACGGCTCACGAAATCCTCACGGTCTTCGTGTCTTCTCCTGGACGAAGACGCGCGGGGCCGGAACGTCGGAACTTCGGCCACAACCCGGGAGGACCATGCATGGCGGTGGCGAGGCTTCGGGCACGGACGCTCGGTTTCACGATGGTCGAGCTGCTCACGACCATCGCCTTGCTCTCCATGCTGCTGGCGATCCTGTTGCCGGCGGTGCAGTCCGCGCGGGAGACGGCCCGGCGGAGCAGGTGCTCGGGCACCCTGCGCCAGGTCGGCCTGGCGTCGCTGCATTACCACGATGCGAAGAAGTCGCTGCCGCCCGGCTACACCCACGAGCTGATCAGCGGCACCCTGCAGGGGCACTCCGTCTTCTACTTCCTCCTGCCGTTTCTCGAGGAGAAGGCGGTCTTCGAGCAGATGGACCCGCGGGTGCCGCTGAACAACGTGTCGACGACACCCGGCGAAAAGGCCGCGTCCGCCCTGTCGGTACTCGCCTGTCCGACCGACGTGTTCACCGACGGCAACCCCCACGGGGCAGAGGGCGGGCCGCGGTATGGCGCGACCAGCTATCGGGCCAATGGCGGCAGCCGCCCTCTCGCCGCGGTGACGGCCACCAATGACGGCACGTTCATGGCCACGGGCGGCCAGGCCCGGCGGGCTCCCACGGCGCCGGCTGGCCAGACCATCTCCATCAAGCACATCAGCGACGGCGCGAGCAAGACGCTCCTGTTCGCCGAGTCGTCCCACGTGGACGACAACTTCGACAGCTTCACCGCCGCCGGCTGGAACTCCGGCGCCAAGCTCGCGGCCTGGTCCCGCTGGTATCCGGCCACGGACGACACCGGGATGGGGCACGTCATGTGCGGCAGCTTCGTGCCGGTCAACTACACGACGCCGTACCGACACGGCGAGCCGGGCGGCGCCACCTCCCAGGAAGACTGGGCGGTTCACCAGGATCGGCGGCTCGGGGCCATCGGCAGCCTGCACCGCAAGGGTGCCAACGGCGTGTTCGCGGACGGCAGCGTCCGCCTGCTCGAGGAGACGATGGAGCAGTCGATCCTGGAATTGATCTGCAAGCGGGCCGACGGGCAGACGATTCCCGATCTTCCCTGATCGCCAACCGCGGCGAAGCATCGGCCGCTCACCGGGCTTGGAGCACCGGCCAGACCGCCATCAGCCGCGGTCGCAGGCGTGCTCCTCGGCGACCAACTCCAGGTCGGTCGCCAGGTACTTCACGGTCGCGGACGGCGCGAGGTTGAAGAACACACGGCCCTCCGTCGTCCACCGCTCCCCGTCGTGGAGAAACTCGGCCGTCGCGGCCCGCACGTTGGAGACGGCCTCCACGTCTTCCATGCCGCCGCCTTCGATCGCCTCGAAGCTCACCTCGATGGCCACCAGCGCCTTGAGCCGGCGGGTGCGGCGGTCGCGGGCGTAGATCACGTCGTCGTCGAAATCGACGTCGGTCCACCGCAGGCCGCGGGGCTTGCCGGTGGCCCCGGCTCGTTCCACGAACCGCGCCTCGAGCAACTCCCGCTGGTGGTGGAAATCCCGCTGCGCTCTGGCGAGCCGCTCCGCGGCCCGGGCGGCCCGCAGCGGCCGCGTGGCCAGCATGATCGCCGCGCCGGAGACGGCGGCGAGCGCGAACGTGGCGGCGAGTTGCAGGATTTCGACCACGCGAGACCTCCCGGAACGGGAAACCAACTTCTGCAGTGTACGAATCAGGCCGCATCCGGCAAAACGCGGCGGGCCGTTCGGCTAGACTCCCGCGGTTTCCCCCGGAGAACACCATGCCCAGACCGGACCGTCGGCCGACGCAGACACCCCTCGGCGCGCACCAGTCGATCGCCGGCGGATTCCACAAGGCCGTGGAACGGGCCGTGGAGACGGGCTGCGAGTGCCTGCAGATCTTCACGCGGAACATCAACCAGTGGGACGTGGCCCCGATCGACCCCGCGGCCGCGGCGGCCTTCAAGGTGGCCGTCCGGCAGGCGCACCTGGCCTGCGTGGTCGCCCACGACTCCTACCTCATCAATCCGGCGACCGCCGACGCCGCGCTGCGGCGGAAGTCGATCGCGGGGCTCGTGACCGAACTCGAGCGGGCCGAGCAGCTCGGGATTCGTTGGGTCGTGGCCCATCCCGGCGCCGCGGGCGAGCAGCCGGTGGCGACGGCCGTGGCTCGCGCCGCCGACGGAATCGCCGCGGCGCTCGACCGCACGCACGGCCGCGCCGCGGGCATCCTCGTCGAGACCACGGCCGGCCAGGGCTCCTGCCTCGGCGCCACCTTCGCGGAGATCGCCGCGATCCTCGCCCGCGTGGACGAGCAGCCGGCGCGGCGCCGGCGGATCGGCGTCTGTCTCGACACCTGCCACGTGTTCGCGGCCGGCTATCCCCTCGCTCCCCGCGCGGCGCTCGACCCGCCCCTCGACGAGTTCGACCGCCTCATCGGCCTGCGGCGGCTCGCGCTCATCCACGCGAACGACTCGAAGAAGCCGCGCGGCTCCCGCGTGGATCGGCACGAGGCGATCGGCAAGGGGAAGATCGGTCGGGCCGCGTTCGGCCTGCTGATGAAGCATCCGCGGCTCACCGGCATCCCGATCGTGCTCGAGACCCCGAAGGAGGGCGCCGATGGCAAGCCCTCCCCGGCCAACGACCGCCGCAACCTCGCCCTGCTCCGCCGCCTCGCGGCCCGGTGACCGGGCCCCCGTGGCGAACGCCTCCAGGCGTGCGAATCCGGCACGCGACACCCCAACACCCCTTCGCAAGCCTGGAGGCTTGCGCCACGACATGCAGCGACCTCCCCGTGGCTCACGCCTCGGGCGGGATCCGCTGCCGTGCGGGTCGGACGCGCCAATGCCGAGGTCGGCCTCCAGCCGCTGCCGGAGCGCCGTGCCGAGGTGGTGCTCGATCCACTCGGCCGGCGGATGGAGGTGGTCCACCGGCAGGTCGACGTGCCGCCCCAGCCAGGCCTCCCAGAGCCGGTGCGACCGCACCACCATCTCGGCCACCTTCCGGCCCCGCGGCGTGAGCCGCCAGCCGGCGGCGGCGCGGGCGACGTCACCGCCGGCCCACAGCGCGAGCCCGGCCAGCCGGCCGCGGAGCGTCGCCACGCGGGGCGGCGGCACGCCGGATTCCTCGCTCCGCCACAGGGCCGCGAGCACGTCCTCGCAGGCCACCCGCCAGCCGAACCGCACCGCGGCCAGGCCGCGGGCGACGAGGCCGTCCTCCGGCGCGAGCACCGCCGCGGCGAGGTATTCGAGGCCGAGCATCACCGCGATCGCCCCCGCCTCGTTCACGCTCCAGCGCCAGGCCGCCAGATAGCCCAGGCAGGCGCCGACCACCGCGAGCAGCATCGCGACCAGCGTCACGTGGTGCAGTCGCCGCACGAGCAGTTCGGCTGCCGCCGCCGGCACGACCAGCAGGGCCACGACGAGGATCGCGCCCACGGCCTGGAAGCTCGCCACGGTGGCCACCGCCGTGGCGGCGAGCAGACCGGCCGTGACGGCCGCAACCGGCAGCCCGGCCGCCCGGGCGGCGGCGGCGTCGAAGGCGGTGAACACCTGGAGCTTCCAGGTCGCCCAGGCGGCGGCGGCCAGCAGGACGAGCACGAGGCCGCCGGTGAGGAAGGCTCGGGGCAGTTCGCATCCGGCGACGGCGACGGTGTCGAACGGCACGAAGGTCAGGTCGCCGCCGAGGATGCAGGCGGCATCGATGTGGGCGCCGCGGCCGGCCGCGCTGACCAGCGCGACCCCGAGGGCGAACATCGTCGTGAACACGAGGCCCGCCCCCGCGTCCTCCGCGAGGCCCGCGCCGGACTTCAGTGCCTGCGTGAGCCAGACGGTCACGAGCGCGGCCGCGACGGCCGCGGCGAACACGAGCGGCCCGCCCGGCCGGCCGCCGGCGAGCACGGCGATCACGATGCCCGGCAGCACCGCATGCGCGATCGCATCCCCGAGCAGGCTCATCCGCCGCACGACGAGGAGCGTGCCCACCAGGCTGCAGGCGGCGGCGGTGACCGCGGCCGTGGCCAGCGCCCAGGCGTGCATGGCCAGCGGATCGCCGCCCGCGGCGGCCGGCGGAAGCGTCATGCCTGTCTCCTCCGCACGAGCGGCGCGGCGACCAGCGACACGAGGAAGATCGCCGCCGCGGCCAGCACGACCAGCGGCCCGGTGGCCAGTCCGGGGCGGGCGGCGCTGGCCAGCGTGCCGAACGTCGCCGCCGCCAGCCCGATCGTCCCCGCGACGACGATCATCGTCGGCACGCGGTCGGTCCACAGCCGCGCCGTGACCGGCGGGATGACCACCAGCGCCGTGACGAGGACCGCGCCCACGGCGGGCAGGCCGGCCACCACCATCGCCGCCACGAGCGCCACGACGAGCCCGTCGATCCAGGTGACGGGCCAGCCGGTGGCGGCCGCGAACGCGGCATCGAAGGCGACGAGCGTCACCTCCTTGAGCACCGCGGCCACGACGAGCACCGCGGCCAGCGACACTCCCGTCAGGACCGCGGCATCGCGGCCGGTGATCGCCGCGGCGTGGCCGAGCAGGAACTGCTCGAGGCCGGCGCTGTCGGCGAAGCCCCACCGGGGCAGGCCCGACAGCAGGGCGATCCCGGCGCCGAACGAGACGCCGATCACGATGCCCGTGGCGGCGTCGTCGCGGGTGCGGGTGAACCGGCGGATGAGCACGAGCGCCGCCAGCCCGCCCAACGCGGCGACGAACCCGCCGGCGAGCAGCGCCGGGAGATCGCGACGGCCGGTCGCCAGGAAGCCGCCGGCGACCCCGAGGAGCGTGGCATGGGCCGCCGCGTCGCCGATCAGCGGCCGCTTGCGGAGCAGGGCCAGGCTCCCGACGACACCCGCCGCGAAGCCGACGGCCGCGACGCCGGCGGCGGCCACGAGCGTGTTGTGGGCCGGCCAGCCGAACGTCATGACGTGCGGCCCCGCGCGGCCACCGCGCGGCCGACCTCCTCGAGCACCTCGATCTGCCCGGCGTAGGTCCGCTGCAGGTTCTCCGGCGTGAGCACGCCCGCGGTCGGCCCGACGGCGACGAGCCGGCGGTCCACCAGGGCCACCCGGTCGAACCACTCGGCGGCCGTCCGCAGGTCGTGGTGCACGACGACCACCAGGCTGCCCGCCGCCTGGAGGGCGGCGCGCACGGCGAAGATCTGGTCCTGTGCCCGTGAATCGACGCCCGCCATCGGCTCGTCGAGCAGGTAGATCTCGGCGTGCTGCGCGAGCGCCCGGGCGAGGAACACCCGCTGCTGCTGCCCGCCGGAGAGGCGGCCGATCTGCCGGCTGGCGAGGTCGGCGAGGCCGACCCGGGCGAGGCCCTCGCGGGCGAGGTCGCGGTCCTCGCGGCCCGGCCGCCGCAGCCAGCCGAGCCGGCCGTAGGTGCCCATGAGCACGACGTCCATCGCGCTGACCGGAAAATCCCAATCCACGGTCTCCCGCTGCGGGACGTAGCCGACCCGACCGCGGACCTCCTCGAGCGGCCGGCCGAAGAAGCGGACCACGCCGGCGACGACCGGCACCAGGCCGAGCGCCGCCTTCAGGAGCGTGCTCTTGCCGGCGCCGTTCGGGCCGATGACGCCGAACAGGCAGGGCTCTTCGATGGCGAGGTCGACGTTCCAGAGCACCGGCCGCCCCGCGTAGGCGACGGTCAGGTCGTGGAACTCGAGCAGCGGGCCGGCGCCGGCGTCCATGTCACGGCTTTCCCGCAGCCAGCGCCGCCACGATCGCCTCCGCGTTGGCCACCAGCGCCCCGGCGAGCGTGTCGGCTCCGGTGCCCGGCCCGCCGAGGGAATCGGAATACAGCCGGCCGCCGATCGCGACCTCGTGGCCGCGGGCCCGGGCGCCCTCCACGAGGGCCGCCACGTTGCGGTCGGCCACGCTGGTCTCGACGAACACCGCCGGGATGCCGCGGGTCACGAGCAATTCCACGAGCCGATTGACGTCGTGCAGGCCGGCCTCGCTCTCCGTGCTCGTGCCCTGCACGCCGACCACCTCGACGCCATAGGCGCGACCAAAGTAGCGGAAGGCGTCGTGGGCCGTGACGAGCACCCGTCGACCTTCCGGAATCGCGGCGATCCGCCCGCGGATCCGCTCGTCGAGGGCGACGA
>JBJTHX010000101.1:0-6794 GCA_046094745.1 Planctomycetia bacterium | reverse complement strand
ACCGCCTTCGTGCTCGCGGCCGTCGCCGCGGCGAGCGTCGCGCTGTACCTCTTCTTCCGCACCCGGCTGGGCACCGCGATGCGGGCCGGCGGCGACACGCCCACGATGGCCCGCGCGCTCGGCCGCGACACCGCCCTGCTCACCGTGGCCGGCCTGGCCATCTCCAACGCGTTGACCGCGCTCGGCGGCGCGCTCGTCGCCCAATACCAGGGCTTCACCGACGTGCAGATGGGGATCGGCATGATCGTGTGGGGCATGGCGAGCGTGTTCCTCGGGGCCGCGCTCGTCGGCTCCGTCCGCCTCGGCGGGGCGCTCGTCGCCACGGTCGCCGGCAGCGTCGCCTTCCGGCTGCTCGTCGCCGCCGCCCTGCGGGCCGGCCTCGACCCCGACTGGCTCAAGGCGGCCACGGCGGCCGTCGTGCTCGCCGCCCTCGTCGTCCCCCGCTTCCTCGGCCGCCGCCATGCTTGAACTTCGCGACGCCACCGTCTGCTTCTCCTCGCCGGGCGGGCCGCTCGTGCGGGCCGTGGACGGCGTGTCGTTCACGGTGCCGCAGGGGACGTTCGTGGTGGTGATCGGCACCAACGGGTCGGGCAAGAGCACGATGCTCGGCGCGATCGCCGGCACGGTGCGGCTCGACGCGGGATCAGTCCAGGTCGCCGGCCGCGACGTCACGGCCTGGCCCGAGCACCGGCGGGCCGGGCTCGTGGGCCGCGTGTTCCAGGATCCGCGGGCCGGCACGGCCGGCAGCCTCACCGTGCTCGAGAACATCGCCGTCGCCGCCTGCCGCGGCCGGCCCGCCGGCCTCGCCTGGGCCACGGACCGCGGCCTCCGCGCCGAGGCGGCCGCGCGGCTGGCGCGGATCGTGCCGGGCCTCGACGGGCGGCTCGACCAGCCGATCGGCTCGCTCTCCGGCGGGCAGCGGCAGATCGTGACGCTCGTGATGGCCACCTGGCACCGCCCCGACCTGCTGCTGCTCGATGAGCACACCGCCGCCCTCGACCCGGCCGCCGCCGACCGGGTCATCCAGGCGACGGCCCGGATCATCCGCGAGGGCGGGCTGACGGCGGTGATGGTCACCCATTCGCTCGCCCAGGCCGCGGCGCTGGGCGACCGGCTGCTGCTCGTGCACCGCGGCCGGATCGCGCTCGACGCGGAGGTGGCCGCCAAGCGACGGCTCACCGCCGAGGACCTCGCCGACCGATTCGACCGCCTGCGGCGGGCGGATCAGCTCGACGACGCGGCCGCCCGCACCCTCTCCGACCGCTACGTGTAGGCCCGCCCATGACCGCCACCGCCGCCGCCATCCTCCGCCGCTCGCTGCCCACGATCATCCTGCTCGCCGGCGCCTCGGCGTTGCTCCTGGGCACCGATCGGGCGAGCGGCCGGCGGACGCTGCCCGCGGTCGCCGTGCTCCAGCAGGTGAGCACGGCCGTGCTCGACGACGCCGTCCGCGGCATGATCGAGGGCCTCGCCGATCGCGGGTTCGTCGACGGCAAGACGGTGACGATCCGCCGCTACAACGCCGAGGGCGACCTCGCCCAGGCCAACGCCATCGCCCGGGAGATTGCCGGCGGCCCCTTCGACCTCGCGCTCACCTCCAGCACGCCGTCGCTGCAGGCCCTGGCCACGGCGAATGCCCGCGGCCGCGTCCTGCACGTCTTCTCGGCGGTGGCCGACCCCTTCTCCGCCGGCGTGGGGCTCGACCGCCGCGACCCGCTCGTCCACCCGCGGCATCTCGTGGGCTACGGCAGCCTGGCGCCGGTGGACGCCACGTTCGGCATCCTGCAACGGATCGCGCCCGGGTTGCGGAAGGTGGGCGTGGCCCACAATCCCGCCGAGAGCAACTCGCGGCGGTTCATGGAACTCGCCCGGGCCTCGTGCCGGGCCCGCGGCATCGAGCTCTTCGAGGCGGCCGTCGAGAACTCGTCGGGCGTCGTCGAGGCGATCCAGGCGACGCTCTCGCGCGGGGCCGAGGCGATCTTCGTGCCCGGCGACACGACCGTGGCGAGCGTCATCGACTCGGTCGTCGCCACGGCGGCGAAGGCGGCCGCGCCGGTGTTCACCGTCGTGCCGGGGAAGCCCGACCGCGGGACGTTCTTCGACGTGGGCTTCGACTTTCGCGAGGTCGGCCTGCTCGCGGGCCGCACCGCCGGCGACATCCTCGCGGGCCGGGACCCCGCGACGATCCCGATTGGCGAGACGGCACAGGAGATCCCGCCGCGGCTGACCGTGAACATGGCCGCGCCGGGCTGCGACCGGGCCCGCTGGCGGGTGCCCGACGACCTGCTGGCCCAGGCCAAGGTGGTGATCGACGCCGGCGGCCGCCGCGACCAGCCCGCCGCCGTGCTCCAGGGCCCGTTCACCGAGCGGTAGCCGGGCCGCCGGTTGGCATTGAGCCGATGGGGGGGGATCGGTACGTTTCCGCCGCGGCTCGAACCCCTTGGGAGATCCGCGTTCGTGACGATCACCACCGCGTGTCTCGTGACGCTGGCGGCCGCGAGCAGCGGCCTCTACGCGCTGGCCTGGATCCTCGTCCACGGCTGGGCCGCCCGGCACCGCCGGCAGCCGAGCGCCGCCGCCGGCACGGGCGTGAGCGTGCTCAAGCCGCTGTGCGGCACGGACGACGAGCTGGAGCGAAACCTCGCCTCGTTCTTCCGCCTCGAGCACGCGCCCCTGCAGCTCGTCTTCGGCGTCGCCGATCCCGCCGACCCCGCCCTCGAGATCGTCCGCCGCCTCACCCGGCGGCATCCCGGCCGCGACGTGGCGATCGTCGTCGGTGCCGACGACTCGGCCGCGAGCCCGAAGGTGGCGGTCATGGAAGCGCTCCTGCCCCACGCGCGGCACGGGATCGTGCTCCTCTCCGACAGCAACGTGCGGATCGCGCCGGATGACGTCGGCCGCGTGCTCCCCTGCTTTGCCGACCCGGCCGTCGGCATGGTGCACCAGCCAGTCGTGGGCGTCGGCGAGACGACGCTGCCGGCCGCGATCGAGAACCTGCACTACACGGAGTTCGCCGGCTTCCTCTCGATCGCCGCCACGGTGCTCTGCGGGCAGCACGCCGTGAACGCCAAGGGACAGTGGGTCCGCCGCGCGGCGCTCGCCGACATCGGCGACTTCGCCGGCGTCCGCGACCACGGGGCCGACGACTACATCCTCTCGCGGCTCGTGCTCGCCCGCGGCTGGCGGCTGCGGCTGGCTCCCGTGCCGATCGAGACGGTGCAGACGCACTGGTCGTGGCGCAGCCTGGCGGCGCGGCACCTGCGGCACTCGAGCCTGCGGCGGCGGATGGTGCCCTGGGCCTACCCGCTGGAACTGCTGCTCAACCCGGTGCCCTGGGCGCTGGCCCTGCTCGCCACCGACGGCGCCGCGGCCGCGCTGCCGCTGGTCGTGCTGAAGATGGCGATCGAGATCTCGGCCGCCCGCCTGCTCCGCCGCCGGCCGCTCGCCTGGCGGCACGCCCTCGCGATCCCGTTCAAGGACATCCTCTACTTCACCGGCTGGTTCGCCTCGTTCGCCGTCCGCACCGTCGCCTGGCGGGGCCGCACGTATGCCATCGCCGCCGGCGGCCGGCTCGTGCCGCTCGCCGCCGAGCCCGCGGCGGCCGCCGACGTCGGCCGGCCCATCCGCACGGCAGCCTGACCGTCGCGCGGCCGGCGGAACGTCAGCGGCTCGCCCAGGGAACCTCGTTGCCGACCACCAGCACGTGCGTGCCCTGCGGCGTCCGCGCGGCGTAGCCCTGGGCGACGACCACGCCGGTCACGCCCGCCCGCACCGGCCACGGCTCCTCGTCGATCCGCTCGAAGTCGTGCAGGAGCCCCACCACCTGCCCCTTCTCGACGGCCGTGCCGCACGGCAGGAGCGGCTGGTAGTGGCCCGTGAACGGCGCGACCGTGAAGCAGTCGCGGCTCACCAGTTCCCCCCGCCGCTGCGTGCCGTCGGCATGATGCGCGATCGGCTCGATCGTGCCCCGCATGAGCCCGTGGCGGATGAGCGCGGCCAGCACGCCCTGCCGGCCATACCGCACGCCGTCGATGTCCACCGCGCTGCCGCAGCCCAGTTCGGTGCCCACGGTGATCTTCCCCAGCCGCTCGGCCTCGCTCGGCAGCAGGCCGGGCGTCTGGTTCTGGTAGGACATGACCAGCGGCGTGCCGAACCAGCGAGCGGTCTCCTCGATGACCCGCGACTGCTCCCGGTCCTCGAGCGGGTGGAAGCTGCTGCAGTGGGCGAAGCGGAAGCCCGGCCCGCCGGAGTGCAGGTCGATGACGACGTGGACCCGCGGCCAGATGCTCTCGCGGACGAAGGCGGCGATGCGGTGGGTGATGCCGGCCAGGGCCGGCGTCCGGCCCGCGCCGTCGACGAACGCGCTGCTGAGCGTCACGCCGTCGTCCGCCACGCTCTCGCGGGTGCCGCTCTTGAAGGCCGAGACGTTGAGCACCGGCACGAGGATCACCCGGCCCAGCACGTCCCGCGGCTCGATCTCGCGGAGCAGGCCCTTGATGACCATCGGCCCCTCGTACTCGTTGCCGTGGTTGGACCCGAACGCCACGAGCCCCTGCCCGTCGCGGGCCTGGGGGCCGACCATCACCGTCAGCGGGATCAGGTGGTCGCCCCAGATCGAGTCGTGCTCGAGCGCGACCCAGTAGTCGCGGCGGCCGGGAGAGTCGAGATCGAGCTTTTCGGGGCGGACGACGACGCGCTCGACGGCTGGCATGGGAGTGCTCCTGGCGGGTCGCGGCAGGCTACCGCATCGACCGGCGCATCGCCATTCGCCCGCGCCGCGGTCGTGCGGGCCGGTGCCGCCGAGCTACACTCCAGCATCCCCACAAGGGCCAGTTCCATGCGTCTGTCCATCCTGCTCGTGATCCTGCTGCCGGCCGTGGTCGCGGCCGCCGCGCCGCCGCTGCGGGTCGGCATGGAGCTTTCCTACCCGCCGTTCGAGATGGCCGACCCGCAGGGCCGACCCACGGGCGTGAGCGTGCGGCTCGCCGCGGCGCTCGGCAGGCACCTCGGCCGCGAGGTGGTGATCGAGAACATCGCCTTCGACGGCCTGGTGACGGCGCTCAAGACGCGAAAGATCGACTGCGTGATCTCCTCGATGACGGCCACGCCGGAACGGGCGAAGTCGATCGCCTTCTCCGACCCGTACCTCAAGACCGGCCTGGCCCTCCTCGTGGCCGCGAAGTCGCCGGTCCGCTCCGCGGCCGACCTCGACGCCGCCGGCCGCGTCGTCGCCGTGAAGAAGGGAACCACCGGCCATCAGTTCGCGGCGACCAGCCTCAAGCGGGCCCGCGTGCTGGTGCTCGACAAGGAGGCGGCGGCGGTGCTGGAGGTGGCGCAGGGCAAGGCCGACGCCTTCATCTACGACTCGCTCTCCGTGTTCCAGAACCAGCGCCGCCACCCCGAGACGACCCGGGCCGTGCTCGAGCCGTTCCGCGAGGAGACCTGGGCGATCGGCCTGCGGCTCGGTGACGACGACCTCCTTCGGCAGGTCAACGAGTTCCTGGCGGCGTTCCGCACCGCGGGGGGGTTCGAGCGGCTGGGCGACGAGTTCCTCCCCGACGAGAAGGCCTATTTCAGGGCCCACGGGCTGCCGTTCTATTTTTGACGCGGCGTCGCCCCGTCCTCGCCGTTCCGCGATTGACGGCGTGCGCTGCTCGAAAGTACTGTTCAGTCCATGACGCAGCGGATGCCTCACCTGCTCGCGATCCTCACCGCCTTCGCGACGGCGCTGGCGGGGATCCCCCTGTTCGCGGCGGCTTTGGCTCCCCCGCCCGGCGGCGGAGCCTGCTTCTCCACGGCCCCGTTCGACTGCGAGGACGGCGCCGAATCCCGCGGCGCGGGCTGCGGCGAGGAGCGGGAAGAGAAAGAGCAGGAGGAAGACGGCGACGGCAAACTCCACCTCACCGTCGGCAACGCCGCCTCCGTCCGCCCCACCGCCTGCCCCAGTGGCCCCGTCGTGGTGGACCGCCCCGCGCCGGCACGGCGTTTCCAGGGGCCGGCCTTCTCGATCCGCGGCCCGCCTGCCGGCTGACCTGCCCCGCGGCCCGCCGCGCTGCTCGGTCATCCATTGTCCACCGGCGCGCCCGCGCGGATTGTTCCCGTGCCCCGTCCTGTTCGCGGCCCGGGATGCCCACTCCGTTCACCGGATCCTCGCATGCCCACCCCATCCTGCGCCCGTGAAGCCGTCGCCCGGACCATCGCCCGCACGGCGGCGATCCTGCCCACGCAGGGGCCGATCGACGTCTTCGTCGCGCAGAACATCCTCCAGGGGTTCGAGGACCGGGCGTTCGAGACGGCGATGGTCGAAGCAGCGGGCGTGTTCGGCACCGAGCCGTTCCTGCCCGAGGCGACGTATCGCCAGGAACTCGCGCGGGGCCGGATCCGCGTCTCCGATCTCGAGGCGGTGCTCGACGCCGATCTGGTCGGCGCCGCCGACGCGAAGCTCGCGGCCGGCCGCGTGACGCTGCGGTCGCTCCTGCTCGCCCTGCTCGAGAATCCCGTGCACCAGGAGGACGATGTCGCCGTCCGCTGGACGCTCACCGAGCGGACGCCGTTCTCGGGAGCCGAATCCGAGGATCTGTGGCTGGCCTGCATGGAGGCCGTCTCGCTCTTCCGGCCCGCCGTGGTGCACCTGCGACCGCCGGCCCGGCCGCGGGACCTGATCGTGGCCGTCGAGCCGACGCTGGACACCGACGCCCTCGTTCATCCGTTGCTCATTCGTCTCTGTGCGGCATTCCTCGACCAGGGCGTCGCCGCATGGCCGATGCCCGGCCGGGACGACCGGCTCCTCGAGG
>JBJTHX010000100.1:0-6170 GCA_046094745.1 Planctomycetia bacterium | reverse complement strand
CAGGCGGGCGGCGGCGCCGCCGATCGCCTGGTCGTCGTCCGAGCCATGGGCCGGCTGCGCCGGGCCGCCCGGTAGGCCGACCAGGCCGTGGAGCGACACGCACAACTGCAACTGGCCGCGGATGTTCACGATGCCGGCCAGCACGCCGCCGGAGCGGTGCGGCAGCCGGTGCAGGGCGCGGACCGGTGTCACCTCGACGAGCACGGCGGTCGGCAACGCGAGCCACTCGGAATCGAGGCGAAACACGAGCACGCTCGTGGTGTCCGCGGCGACCGTCTCGGCCGGCTCCTCGAGGATCGCCCGCCACTCTTCGAGATAGCCCTGCGGCGGCCCGCGGTCGAAGAACGTCCGGGCGGCGTCGGCGAGCACCGGGCAGTTGCGGCAGTGGATCACGGCCTCGAGTTCGGGGCAGCTGCGGTCGCCGGCGACACCGATCTGCCGCCAGCATTCCGGCATCGGGGCCACGACGGTCGCGTCTCGGCGGTGTTCGATCACGGCGCCTCCTTGCGGGCGAGCACCCGCGCGGCCGACTGCCGGTAGGTCTCGGCCATCCGCAGGTCACCGCGTCGCGTCGCCAACAGCGCGAGCGCCAGCAGGGCCTCGTCGTGCGCGGCGTCGAGGTAGAGCGTCTTGTGCAGGCAGCCCTCCGCGCGGTCGAGGTCGCCCGCCGCCTGGTGGATCATGCCCATCAGGAAGAACAGTTCGGGGGCGGGCGGCAACCGCCCGCGGGCCTGCTCGCAGCGGTCGAGCGCCTCCGCATGCCGCCCCGCGTTGGCCAGGGCGCCGGCTTCCGCAAGGACATCCGCGAGCACCGGCGGCGGCTCGTCCGCGGGCGGCGTGATCGGCAAGGGCCGGGCGACCGGCGGCTGGCGGCGGGGCCGCGCGGCCGGCCGCGGCGGCGCCGCAGGCTCCGGCGTGGCGGGTGGCGTGCCGCGCCTGAGGGTGAAGACGGAGGCCGCGCCCGCCGGCACCCACGACCCCTTGAGGATCGGCGGCTCGGCCGCCCCCAGCACGAGCACACCCTCCCGCGCCAGTAGCCTGTCGACCGCCGTCTCCACCCGGCGGCGGGCCTCGGCGGTGAGGTAGATGAGCAGGTTGCGGCAGAAGATGACGTCGTAGGGTTCGCAGCCGGCGGCGAACGACTCGTCGAGGATATTGCCCCGCGAGAACCGCACGCGGTTCCGCACCGCCGCATCCAGGATGGCGCCGGCGCCGTCGCCGGTGAACCAGCGGTCGCGAAACGAGCAGTCGGCGTTGCGGAAGGCGTTCGCCGAGTAACGGCCCCGCTCCGCCCGTGCCAGCGCGACCCGACTGACGTCGACGGCATCGATCGTGAACTGGTCGGCCTGGAGGCCCGCCTCGAGCAGCCCCATGGCCACCGAGTAAGGTTCCTCGCCGCCGGCACAGGGAACGCAGAGGATCCGCACGGGCCCGCGGCCCGGCAGGCCGACCCGCGTCACGGCCAGGTCGGTCACGAAGTCGAACACCTGGCGGTCGCGAAAGAACCAACTCTCGCCGACGACGACGTCCTCGACGAGCCGATCCCGCTCCTCCGCATCGGCCTGCACGCGGCGGGCGTAGGCCGTCAGGTCGGGCTCGCCCGCCGCGGTCATCCGCGTCCGCGCGGCCCGCTCGACGGCGGCCGTGCCGATGGTCGCCGGGTCGAGCCCGATCGCGTCGCGGAGCACCGCCTCGACCGCGGCGATGCCGCCGGCCTCACGATCGGCGGTCGGCGTTGTCAGGCGACCGCTCACGACGTGGCCTCCGCGGCGCCGGTGGGGAAGAGTCCGGCGGCCAGGTCGGCGGGCAAGAGCCGATCGACCTCGACCACCTGCACGGTGCGGCCGCCGATCCGGAGGATGCGGCCGAGGAAGGGGGCCGCCTCCAGTCCGAGGGATGGCAGCGACGTCTCCGCCCGCTCACTGGGCACGATGGAGATCACGTGCTCGGCGACGAGGCCGAGCCGGCCGGGCCGCCCCGCCGGCGGTGCGAAATCGACCACGATCACGCGGGTGCTCAGCCGGTCCGCCGGCGGCGCGTCGGCCAGCCGCCGGCCGAGGTCCACCAGCGGCACGAGCGTGCCCCGGTAGGTGAAGACGCCGAGGACGTAGTCGGGCATTCGGGGGATCGGCCGCGCCGGCACCAGCGGCAGCACCTCGACCACGCGGCGCGACTCGATCGCATACGGCTCACCGGCGACGGTGAAGGACAGCAGTTGCATGGCCCGCGGCCCTCCCGGGATCAGATCGTGAACCGGGAGACCTCCTCCTTGAGGTCGCCCACGGCCTCCCGCAGGTGGATCGTGGCCTTGTTGAAGTCGTCGAGCGAGGAGGCCGTTCGCGAGGCGCCCTCCGCCAGGCGGATCATCGCCTCACGGATCTGCTCGGCTCCCTGGGACTGGGCCCGCATTCCCTCCGTGACCTGGCCGAACCGGCCGGAAATCCCCTGCACGGCGGCGATGATGTCCCCGAGTTTCGTGCCCACGGCGCCGATCTCGCGGACACCCGCCCGGACCTGCTCGGCGAACTTGTCCATCTCCATGACGCCGGCCGAGACGCTGTACTGCATCTCCTTGACCATCCGCTCGATGTCGAGCGAGGCGACGGCGGTCTGATCGGCCAGCCGGCGGATCTCGCGGGCCACGACCAGGAAGCCCAGGCCGTACTCGCCCGCCTTCTCCGCCTCGATCGCGGCGTTGATGGAGAGCAGGTTCGTCTGGTCGGCCACCTTGGTGATCGTGGTCACGGCGAGGTTGATGTTGGCCGCCCGCTCGCTGATGACGGCGAGCTTCGAGCCAAAGGACGAGGTGCTGTCGGCCAGTTGCCGCATGGTGCCATCCATCGCGCCGAGGCTGACGCGTCCGTCGGCGGCCATGCGGCCGGTGTGGCCGGCCATGTCGTTGACCTCCGTCATCGTCCGCAGCAGTTCCTGGCTGGTGACGGAAATCTCCTTGACGGCCGCCACGGCCTCGCTGGTCGAGGCGCCGTAGTCCGCGATCACCTGCTGCTGCTCGCTGGCCGTGGCCTGGATCGCTGTGGCGGTGGAAATCAGCGCCACGCTCGACATCTGGATTCGGCCGATCAGCCCGCGGAGGTCGTTGGTCATGGTCTGGATGGCCGTGAGCAGGGCGCCGGTCTCGTCGTCGCTGGTCACGGCGACGTCGGACCGCAGGTCGCCACCCGCCACCTGCTTCGCCACGGAGACGGCCGTGCGGATCGGGTTGGAGATCGTGCGTGCCACCACCAGGGCCGCGAGCGTCACGCCCACGATCGTCGCCAGCGACAGGCCGATGATCGCGAGCCGCTGGAACCGCACGAGGCCAAAGGCCTCGCGGGCGTCCTGTTTGACGACGAGGCCCCAGCGGACGCTCGGCACGTAGCACCACGCGGCCGCGACTTCTTCGCCGCGGTAATCGCGGGCCGTCCCGTAGCCACGGTCGCCGGTGGCGGCCGCCTGCGTGGCCTGCGCCTGGGCGGAACCCAACGGAATCTGCATTCTGAAGGCCGCGTCCGCGGCGTGCCGCAGCGGCGTCGTCACGAGGACGGCGTTGCCGACGAGTTGGCCCGCCACGATCTCGCCGGTCTGGCCAAGGCCGCTCAGGTCCGACAGGACCCGCCACACCCGCTCGGGATCGAGCCCCAGGGCCACCACGCCGATCACCCGGCCGCCGTCGAACACCGGGCAGGTGACGAACGCCAGCGGGCGGGCCGCCTTGCCATACGCCTGGAAGCCGGACAGGTCGGGTTGCAAGAGCGTCCGCGCGCGGTCGAAGCCGATCGCCAGTTCCGAGTTCGCCAGCCCGCCGCCGGCGACCTGCGTGTCCGGTGGGATCGAATCGTCGAGCGCGTAGACGACGCGGCCCGCGGCGTCGATGAGGAGCAGCTGCGAGTAGCCGAACGCCCGGGCGACGTAGTTGAAGTACTGGTCGAAATCCCGGCCCAGCGAGTCGAGCCGCTCCCGGAGTTCCGCTCCCGGGGCGGCGGTGGCCGCCGACAGTTCCCGCATCGCGCGGATGAACGTCGGCCCGCGGGCCAGGGCCGAGGCGTCGCGCACCCGCTCGCCCGCATAGGCCTCCAGTTCGCCCGCCTTGGCGGCGGCGATCTGCACCAGGTTGTCGCGGACGGCCGCCTCGAGTGCGGTGGCCGCGATCCGGGCCGTGATCGCGGTGAGAATCGCGCAGGGGATGAGCGCGATGACCAGGAACCAGAAGCGCAGGCGGCCGGCGATCGACCGCTGCATGCCGGCCTGGAGCGCGGTGACGGAGCCGCTCATCGCGCACCCCCGCTCTCGAACACGGTGGATCCGGCCGGATTCGACCACCGGCCGCCCCAGCCGCGGTACAGGTCCATGACGAACGTCTCCCACTCCGAACGCGAGCGCGAGATCGGGAAGGGCACGGGCCGCACTGCCGTGCGGCTCGACCAGACCACGTCGAACTGGCCGTCGGCACGGATGCGACCGATGAACACCGGCCGCCAGGAGTGTTGCGTTTCCGGATCGATCGCGATGAGGCCCTCCGGCGCGTTCCGGCTCTGGTGGCGGAGGGCCGTCCGCACCTGGCGGACGTCCGCCGTGCCGGCCTCGCGCACCGCCTGGGCCCAGAGGTGCACGCTGTTGTAGGCCGCGACCATCACGTCGGAGGTCGTGCGGTCGGCTCCGTAGCGGGCCTTGAACGCCCGGACGAAGGCCAGGTTTTCCGGCCGCTCGAGGCTTTGGAAATAGCTCCAGGCGGCATAGTGGCCCGCCATGTCGTCGCCCGAGAGTCCGCGCAATTCGTCCTCGGCCATCGCGAAGGTCACGACCGGGACCTGCTCGGGTCGCACGCCGGCCTCGCGCAGACCGCGGGCGAAAGCCACGCCGGAGTCGCCGGCGACGCTGCTCAGGATGACGTCCGGCTTGGCGGCCGCGATCCGCCGGACCAGGTCGCCCACCTCCCGGCCGCCGAACGGCACGTAGGCCTCGCCCACCACCTCCGCACCGAAGCCCTTGATCTGGTCGGCGGCGATGGCGTTGACGCAATGCGGCCAGATGTAGTCGGAGCCGACGAGGAAAAAGCGTCGGGCCCGGAGCGTGTCGTGGCACCACTGGACGGCGGGCGTGATCTGCTGGTTGGGAGCGGCGCCGGTGTAGAAGATATTGGGTGACTGCTCGAGGCCCTCGTAGGCCATCGGGTAGACGAGCAGGTGGTCCTGCGACTCGACCACCGGCAGCACGCCCTTCCGGCAGGCGCTCGTCCAGCAGCCGAAGATCACCGCGACCCGCTGCTGGCGGATGAGCTGTTCCGCCTGCCGGGCGAAGGTCGGCCAGTCGGACGCGCCATCGGCCACCACCCAGCGGACCGGGCGGCCGAGCAGGCCTCCGGCGGCATTGAGCTCCTCGAGGGCGAGCACCTCCGCGTCGATCATCGACCGCTCGCTCACCGCCATCGGACCGGTCTGCGAGTGCAGGATCCCGACCACGATCGGCCGGCGGTCCACCAGCAACCGATCGAGCGTGAACCACGAGGCCGCGACGGCCCCGCTCAGCGCAGCGAGGCCCAGCCAGCGGCGCAGGCGGGTCGACGCCGGCCGCCGCGCGACGGCGGCATCGCGCGGGGACGCAGAAATGGAGACGGAGTTGTTCATGGAGAGAAGACAGCCCGTGCGGCTGGCACGCGGGACCACTGCCACCTCAATCTTTGCCCATCTTTCCCGACCGGGCGACCGTCCCGGGTCGGAAAAATCGGCACCCTCGGCCCTGGACCGTGGACCCCCTGCCGGGAGGGCACCCGCCGGCGCGGGCCGCCGTTGATTGGCCCCATTCGCAGGGGTGGTGTATATCTATTCAACGTCGGCTTCACGGTTTCCGCCGCCCGACGGGGGCTTCGCGCGGCGACCGGGTGCGTCGGCCCGGGCAACGGACGCCCGTCACGATCGGTCTCGCATGGCATCGATTGCAGGAAACATCCGCGCCGAGACGGCGATCGAACGGATCGTCGGCGTTTCCGCCTGGGCGGAGCAGGTGCGAAAGTCGATCGAATTGGTGGCCACGCGGCACGCCAGTGTCCTGATCATGGGCCCGAGCGGCACGGGCAAGGAACTGATCGCCCGGGCGATCCATGCGTGCAGCCCGCGATCTGCCAAGCCGATCATCCCCGTCGACTGCGCCGTCACCACCGGTACGCTGTTCGC
>JBJTHX010000099.1:0-5956 GCA_046094745.1 Planctomycetia bacterium | reverse complement strand
GTTCTGCCCGCGGCGGCCCGGGCGTAGTCGGCGTGCTCGTCCCACTCCAGCGAGACCGCGACGCTCGTGATGCCGAAGAACGCCCCCTCGATCGCCGCGGCGACGGTGCCCGAGTAGCGCACGTTGATGCCGGCGTTGAGGCCGCTGTTGATGCCGCTGACGACCAGGTCGGGCCGTCGCGGGCAGAACTCGGCGATCCCGAGTTTCACTGCGTCGGCGGGGCTGCCATCGACGGCCCAGCCGCGGCTGCGATCGCCGTCGAAGATCTCCTTCGCGGTCAGCGGCGTGAGGAAGGTGATGGCGTGCCCGACGCCGCTCTGCTCGGTCGCCGGGGCCACCACGCTCACGTCGCCCAGCCGCTGCAGGGCCCGGCCCAGCGCGGCCAATCCCGGGGCGTAGATGCCGTCGTCGTTCGTGAGCAGGATCTGCATGCGGGCCACACTATAGCAACCGCCCGCACGGGCCCTATACTAGCGGGTTTTCGGCCCCCTCGCCGCCATTCGCCCATGCCCGCCACGAGCACCTCGAAGCCCGCCGCCGCGGCCTCCCGCCCGCAGCAGTCCGAACGGATCGTCGTGCTCGATTTCGGCTCGCAGTACGCGCAGCTGATCGCCCGCCGCGTGCGCGAGCAGCACGTCTACTGCGAGATCCTGCGGCACGACGTCACCGCGGCGCGGCTCCGGGAGATCGCCCCGCGCGGCATCATCCTCTCGGGCGGGCCATCGAGCGTGTACGAGGAGGGGGCGCCCCGCTGCGACCCCGGGCTGTTCCGCCTCGGCATCCCCGTGCTCGGCATCTGCTACGGCATGCAGTTGGCCTGCGACGCCCTGGGCGGCCGCGTGGGTCGGGCGGCGGCCCGCGAGTACGGCCGGGCGGCCTGCGACATCACCTCCGCCGACCCGCTGTTCGCGGGCGTCCCCGCCCACACCGAGGTGTGGATGAGCCACGGCGACCAGGTCGACGGCGTGGCCGACGACTTCCTGCCGCTGGCCCGCACCGCGACCTGCCCGCTCGCCGCGGTGCGGCACCGCACGCTGCCCGTCTACGGGTTGCAGTTCCACCCGGAGGTCACCCACACGCCCGCCGGGGGCCGGATGCTCGCCAACTTCCTCCGCGCCGCCTGCGGCTGCTCCGGCACGTGGCGGCTGGAGGACTTCGCCGCCGCCACGATCGCCGACCTGCGGGCCCGCGTGGGGGGCGACCGCGTGATCTGCGGGCTCTCCGGCGGCGTCGACTCGGCCGTCGTCGCGGCGCTGCTCTCGCGGGCCATCGGCGATCAACTGTCCTGCATCCTCGTCGACAACGGCCTGCTGCGGAAGAACGAGGCGGCCGCGGTGATCGAGGAGTTCACCGACCACTTCCAGACTGACCTGCACGTCGTGCCGGCGGAGGCGCGGTTCCTCGAGGCGCTGGCCGGCGTGACGGAGCCGCAGGAGAAGCGCCGCCGGATCGGCAAGACGTTCGTGGACTGCTTCGCCGACGAGGCCGCGCAGATCCGCGGAGCCCGGTTCCTCGCCCAGGGCACGCTCTACCCCGACGTCATCGAGAGCGGAGCGGCACCCGACGGGCCCGCGGCCACGATCAAGCTCCACCACAACGTGGGCGGGCTGCCCGAGGACCTGCAGTTCGAGCTCATCGAGCCGCTCCGCGACCTGTTCAAGGACGAGGTCCGGCAGCTCGGGCTCCAGCTCGGGCTGCCAGAGCGGATCGTGTGGCGGCATCCGTTCCCTGGCCCCGGCCTCGCCGTCCGCTGCCTCGGCGAGGTGACGAAGCCGCGGCTCGACCGGCTCCGCGAGGCCGACGCGATCGTGCTCGAGGAACTGGAGCGGGCCGGGCTGATGCGGAAGGTGTCGCAGGCGTTCGCCGTGCTCCTGCCCGTGCAGAGCGTGGGCGTGATGGGCGACGCGCGGACCTACGACGACGTGCTCGCCGTGCGGGCCGTGGAGACCGAGGATTTCATGACCGCGGACTGGAGCCATCTGCCCTACGAGGTGCTGGCCCGCATCTCGACGCGGGTCATCAACGAGGTCCGCGGGATCAACCGCGTCGTCTACGACGTCTCGTCGAAGCCTCCGGCCACGATCGAGTGGGAATGACGGCCGCCGGGCAGCCCTGCGTGGCGGGCATCGTCTTCGCGCTGCCGGTCGAGGCCGACGCGTTCGAGCGGCGGGTCGCGGGCCGGCGGGAGTGGCGGGGCCCGGGGTCCACGTTCCACGAGGGAACGATCGCCGGCGGGCGGGTGGCCTGGTGCGTCTCGGGCGTGGGCGGTGCCGCGGCCGCCCGGGCGACCGGCCTGCTGATCGACGGCCATCGCCCCCGGGCGGTCGTCAGCGCGGGATTCGCCGGCGGGCTCGACACCGCGCTCGCGCGGGGCGCGGTCGTGCGGCCGACGGCGGTCGTGACCGAGGCCACGGGCGAGCGCATCCCGCTCGCGGTGATGGGCGATCAAGGCGGCGGACCGTTGCTCGTCAGCGTGGCCGAGGTGGCCGGCACGGTGGCCCGCAAATGGGACCTCGCCGCGCGAACAGGCGCGGGGATCGTGGACATGGAGACGCACGCCATCGCGACGGCCGCCGCGGCTGCCGGCCTGCCGTGCCATTGCATTCGCGTCATCTCCGACGACGCCACCCAGGCCCTGCCGCCGGAGGCGATGGCCCTCGCCCGGCCGCAGTCCACGGCCCGCCGCTTCGGCGCCGTGCTCGGCGCTCTCGGCCGCCGGCCCGCCGTCGCCGTCGACCTGTGGCGGCTCTACGAGCACGCGGTCGTCGACGGCCGCACGCTCGCCGCCGCCCTCGAAGCGCTGTGCGCAGTCCTGGTCGCAGCCGCTACCGCCGGCCGGCCAGGAGCCTGACGAGCGGGCCCCGCGGCAGGTCCGGCACGAGGGCCTCGAGCGGCCGCCCGAGCCGGTCGCCCACCGCCTCCGCGGCCAGCCGTCCGCTGCGGACCGCGCCCTCCATCGTCGAGGGCCAGCCGGTCGCGGTCCAATCGCCGGCGAGGAACAGGTTCCCCAGCGCCGTCCGCGCCGCGGGCCGCACCGCCTCCACGCCGGGCCGCACGGAGAGCACGGCCGTGGGATCGGTCACGATCCGGGCGTCGAGCAGCCGGGCCGCGCGGGCCGCGGGAAAGATGTCGCGGAGTTCGGCGACGACCGCGTCGCGGAGCCGGTCGCGATCGCCGTCGAGGAGTCCGCGGGAGGCGCTGATCACGACTTGGCAGTGACCGCCGGAGGCGGCCTCGGCCCGGAAGACCCACTGCGACACGCGGCCCACAAGCACGGCATGCGGCAGGTCGACCACGTCGCGGTCGAACCACAGGTGGACGGCGGTGATCGGCGAGCCCGTGAGCCGCGCGTCGGCGTCGGGCACGACGTCGGGCAGGAGGCGGGCCGCCTGCCGCCAGGGCACGGCCACCACGACCGCCGCGCACGGCACGGTCTCGGTGCCGCACCGCACGGCGACGACGCGGTCGGCCTCGCGGTCGAATCCCGTCACGGTCGTTCGCGGACGGACGACCACGCCGCGGCCCTCGAGCCAGTCGACGAGCCGCCCGCCGAACAGCGTGCCGAGCGGCTCGGTCGGCACGAGCCGGTCGGCCGCGTCGCGATGGGCGAGGAAGCCGTCGACCGCCACCTTCCGGGCCGCGGCGAGGCTCACCAGATCGATCGATTCGCCGAGCGCGCTTTCCAGCACGGGCTGCCAGAACAGGCGGATCACCAGCTCCGGCTGCCCCTGCTCGCGGAGCCAGGCGAGGGCCGTCGTCACCTCGGCACCGGCTCCCGCGCGGGCCAGCGCGACCATGCCGCGGGCCAGCGCCGTCTTCTCGCCGAGCGTGAAGTGCCGCATCCCGAAGAGCAGCGGCGCCAGGTGCAGCGGGGCCGGCAGGAGCCGGGAGGGCGTGCAGGCCGCCCGCCGGCCGTCGGGGCCGATGAACCACAGCGTGCGGTCGCGGCGGAGCGCGTCGGCGAGGCCCGTCCGCCGGCAGAGGTCGAGGAAGTTCGTGCAGCAGCCCATGGCGACGTGCTGGCAGGCGTCGACGAGCCCGCCCGACACCGGATCCTCGAACGAGGCCGCGCGGCCGCCCGCCTGCCGCCGCGACTCGAGGATCACGGTGGCGATGCCCGCCTCGGCGAGTGCCGCCGCCGCGGCCAGTCCCGCCAAGCCGCCGCCGACCACCACGACCCGCGTCGCGGCGCTCCGCTCGTCCGCCGTGACCGCCGCGTCGACGCTCATGCGACCCGCCTGCGAGAGGGGCGGCCGGGGCCGAGGAGCGCGGTCGCGGCGGCGGCGGTGAGCAACGCCGCACGGCTCGGCCGCACGCGGGCCGTGAAGATCCGCGTGCCCCCCCGTCGCACGGCATCGAACAGCCGCCGGTAGACGCCGAACATGGCCCGGAACGCGAGCCGGCCGTCCGTGGACAGCATCCGGTCGAGCCGGGCCGCGCCGGCGTAGCGGTCAGCCGTGCGGCCGCAGGCCCGGGCGGCGAGCGTGGCGAACTCCGGTCCGATCCGGCCCGCCAGGAGGTCGTCCACCACGCAGCCGCAGGCGTGAAACTCCTCCTCGGGCAGGTAGACGCGGCCGCGGGCGAGATCCTCGGGGATGTCCCGCAGGATGTTGGTGAACTGGAAGGCGAGGCCGCAGTCGTGCGCGGCCTCGACGGCGGCGGGGTCGCGAAACCCCCAGACGTGGATCGACGCGATGCCCACCGCGGTCGCGACCCGCCGGCAATATTCCTCGAGGTCCGTCCAGGTCGCATAGCGGCTGCGGTCGAGGTCCATCCGCACGCCGGCGAGGATGTCGGTGATCGCGGCCCGGGGAATGGCGAAGCGGCGGGTCGTGTCGGCCAGCGCCCGCACGACCGGGTCGCCGACCGGCTCGCCGTCGAGGCCGCGGACCACCTCGCGCTCGAAGGCGTCGAGGGCCACCCGCGCGCAGGCGGGGTCGGCCGCGCCGTCGACGAGGTCGTCGGCACGGCGGCAGAAGGCGTAGAGGGCGGTGGTGCCCCGCCGCGTGGCCGGCGGCAGCAGACGGATCGGGCCGGCGAAGCTCGAGCCGCTCCCTCGCAGCGCCGCGGCGCACGTCCGGTGGTCGGCGGCCAGGTCGCTCATCGGCCGCCCCCGACGCGAGCCGTCACGGTCGTCCATGCGGCCCGGGCCGCCAGGGCGAGCTTCTCGAGCCGGCCCACCGTCGGCCGTCGGGCGAGCGTGTCACAACCGGCCCGCTCGATGGCCCGAGCCACGGCCCGCCCGCCGCCCACGAACATCACGATCGCGGGTCGCAGTGCCGACGGCGCCAACGCCGTGAGCGGGGCGCCGCGGTCGAAGCACTCCCGGGCCCAGGCGAGTTCGTGCCGCACGAGGTCCCGCAGGGCAGGGGAGGCGCGGGGCGCGTCGAGGTCGGTCTCGGCGACGTGGAACCGGGCCATGTCCTCCTGCGGCAGGTAGATCCGTCCCGCGGCGCGGTCCCGCCTGACATCCTGCCAGAAGTTGACGAGCTGCAGCCCCGTGCAGATCGCGTCGGACATCGCCACGAGCCGCTCGTCGCGGCAGCCCTCCAGGGCGAGCACGATCCGCCCCACCGGGTCGGCCGAGCGGCGGCAGTAGTCAAGCAGTTCGGCCCGGTCGGCGTACCGCGTCTTGACCTGGTCCTGCCGGAACGCGTCGAGCAGGTCGGCGAACGGCCCGATGTCGAGGCCGGTCGTGCGGACGGTGTCGGCGAGGGCGATGAACACCGGGTGCCGCGGCCGGCCCGCGAAGCACGCCTCCAGTTCGGCCTGCCAATCGGCCAGGCCGCGGACCGCCTCGTCGGGGCCGGCCGCCTCGTCGGCGAGATCGTCGGCCCAGCGGGCGAAAGCGTAGACGTTGGCGAGGTGCTGCCGCAGGCGGGCCGGCACGAGCCGCGTCGCCACGGTGAAATTCTCGTAATGCCGCCGGGCCACCTCCCGGCAGAAGGCCTCCGCG
>JBJTHX010000098.1:0-4004 GCA_046094745.1 Planctomycetia bacterium | reverse complement strand
GACGGACGCCCGCGGGCTGATCGAGAACTACATCGGCGAGAACGTGCACGAGTTCGCGATCGCCACCGTCTACGAGGGGCCCAATCCCGTGCTGGCCGACGTCGGCGCTCCCAACGCCATGACCCGCGGCATCCGGGCCCGGTTCCTCGAGCCGATCGGCCTGGCCGAGGCGCAGGGCAGGGGCGGCTGGGCCGGCAAGGCGGCCTTCGGCTGGTACGTGGCCCGCACGGTGGCGGGATCCTTCCTCCCCAACCCCGGCGACTTCACGGGCCTGGAGCGGCTCTCCGCCGACCGGCGGCGGCTCGTGCGGCGGGCACTGCGGCGCAATCGGGTGCTCGGCCGCCGCATCCTGCTCGTCATCGCCCGCTATCAGAAGCGGTTCATCGAGGAGAGCTTCCTGCTCGGCGACGAGGGGGGCATCTTCGACCAGCTCTGTGCCTCGGTCGCGGCGCTCGTCTACGCGCTGGCCAACGACCGGCGGGAGCCGGAATACCGGCTCGTGGCGGAGGCCCTCGACCTGGAGGCGGAACTCGCCATGCGCCGCCGGGCGCCGTCGGCCGACCTGCAGCGCCGCTGGGCGGAGATCGGCCGGCTAGTGATGACCGGCGGCACGGCGCTCCATCGCGACCTGGTCGCCGACATCGAGGTGAGCGGCATCCCGCTCGACCCCCGGTCGATCGACCTCTACATTTGACGCCGGTCGTTCCCGGGAGCCGTGCCGTGCCCGATACCGTGCTCGTCGAACATCCGCGGCCCGGCGTCGCCCTGCTCACGCTCGACCGCCCCGAGCGGCGGAACGCCCTCTCGATCGCCCTCCTCGAGGCGCTCGTCCGCGCGCTCGACGGCCCGGCCCGCTCCGGCGGCGCCCGCGTGGCGATCCTCCGCGGCGCGGGGCCCGTCTTCTCCGCGGGGCTCGACCTCGCCGAGGCGGCCAACCCCGACCTCGTCGAGCGGTCGGCCCGGTGCGTGGCCGCGGCCCTGGCGGCCCTGCGGCACGCGCCGCTGGTCACCGTGGCGGCGGTGCACGGCGGCGCCTACGCCGGCGGCGCCGGGCTGATGGCGGCCTGCGACGTGGCCGTCGGCGCGAGCGACCTGACGATTGCGGTCCCGGAGGCCCGCCGCGGCCTGCTGCCGGCGCTCGTGTGCGACGTGCTCCGCGTCAAGGTCCGCGAGGGCGACCTGGCGGAACTGTTCCTCGTGGGCAACGCGATCAACGCCGCGCGGGCGCGGGAGATCGGCCTCCTGCAGCGGGTCGTGCCCGCGGCGCGACTGCTCGACGAGGCCCTGGACGTCGCCGCGGGCGTGCTGGCCGGCGGCCCGGCGACGATCGTCGAGACCAAGAAGCTGCTGCGGGCGGCCTACGCCGGCGGCCCGCACGACGCGGCGGCCCGCGAGGCGGCGATCGCCGAACACCTCGCCGCCCGGCGGAGCCCCGAGGCGGCCGAGGGGCTGCGGGCCTTCCTCGAGAAGCGGCCGCCCTCGTGGGCGGGGTGAGGCCTACGCGGTCTCGATCCGCGCGGCGGCCAAGAGGCCGAGTTCCTCGATGCTGATCTCCCGCATGCGGAACTTCTGGATCTTGCCGGTGACCGTCATCGGGAAGTGCTCCACGAACTTCCAGTAGTGCGGCACCTTGAAGTGGGCGAGCTGCCCGCGGCAGAAGTCGCGGAGCTCGTCCGCCGTGGCCGCCCGGCCCTCCCGCAGGCAGACCCAGGCCATCACCTGCTCGCCGAACTTCGCGTCCGGCACGCCGATCACCTGCGCGTCGCGGACGGCCGGGTGCCGATGGAGCACCTCCTCCACCTCGCGGGGATAGACGTTCTCGCCGCCGCGGATCACGAGGTCCTTCAGCCGGCCGGTGATCCGCAGGTAGCCGCCCGGCTCGCGGAGGGCGAGGTCGCCGGTGTGCAGCCAGCCCTCCGCGTCGATCGCCTTGGCCGTCATCTCGGGCATCCGGTGGTAGCCGAGCATCACGCAGTGGCCCCGGGCGAGCAGTTCGCCCGACTGCATGTCGGGCAGCGGCCGGCCGGTGGCGGGGTCGGCGATCCGCACCTCGATGCCCGGCAGCGGCCGGCCGATCGTGCCCACGCGGAGTTCGAGCGGGTCGTCGGCCCGCGTCTGCGTGATCAGCGGCGAGGCCTCGGTCTGGCCGTAGCCGATCGTGAGTTCACGGGCCCCCATCTCGCCGGTCACCCGCTTCATGAGTTCGACCGGGCAGGGGCTGCCCGCCATGATCCCCGTCCGCAGCGAGCGGAGGTCGCGGCCGGGGTAGTCGGCGTGCTCGAGGAGCGCGATGAACATCGTCGGCACGCCGTACACCGCCGTGCACTTCTCCGCCTCGATCGCCCGCAGCGTGGCGTCGGCCTGGAAGCCCTCGCCAGGAAACACCATCGCCACGCCGTGCACCGCCGCGCAGAGCGTGCCGAGCACGCAGCCGAAGCAGTGGTAGAGCGGCACCGGGATGCAGAGCGCGTCGCGGGAGGTGAGCCGCTGGCGGGCCCCGGCGTGGAAGGCGTTGACGAGGATGTTGCGGTGCGAGAGCGTCGCGCCCTTGGGGTTGCCGGTCGTGCCCGACGTGAACTGCACGTTGACGGGATCGGTGCAGCAGGCCTCGGCCTCGGCCGCCGCCAGCCGGTCCGGCGAGACGCCGTCGGCCCCGGCCAGGAACGCGTCCCAGGCGATCGCGCCCGGCGGCGTCTCGCCGCGCAGCGAGACCACCAGCCGCAGCCGCGGGAACGCCCCGCCCGGGCCCCCGCGCGCGGCGGCGGCGAGGTCGGGCACCACCTCGCGGAGGATGGCGTGGTAGTCGGTCGTCTTGAACCGGTCCACCACCGCCAGCCCCTTGATCTCGGCCTGCTCGAGGACGAAGGCCAGTTCGGCGGGGCGGTAGGCCGGGTTCACCGTCACGAGCACGACGCCGAGCCGCGCGGTGGCGAACTGGAGCAGCACCCACTGCGGCACGTTCGTGGCCCAGACGCCGAAGTGGTCGCCGCGGCGGAAGCCCGCCGCGAGCAGGGCCCGCGCGACGCGGTCGACCTCGCGGTCGAACTCGGCCCAGGTGAGCCGCAGCCCGAGGTGCGGGAACGAGACGGCGGGTCGGTCGGGCACGCGGCGGCTCGTGGCCCGGAGCACCTGGCCGATCGTGAGCCCTTCGACCCAGGGCACGTCCTCGTCGCGCCGGAGGTCGGCGTCGGGGGGCGCCGCCGCCGGTTCGTCGCTGCGCAGCGGCATCGCCAGCACCGCCTGGGCGATCGCCTTGCCCTGGGCGTCGTTCCGCAGGCCGCGCCGCAGGATGCCGCGGACCACGAAGTTCAGCCCGGCGAGGTTCGGGATCTCGTGCCGCTCGACGGCGGTCACGCCGCACGGGGCGAGGAAGTCCCGCACGCGGTCGGCTGTGAGCCAGGCGACGAGCCAGGGATAGTCGGCCGGGTCGCGGGCGAGGATGCCGACGTTGGCGGCGGTGCCCTTGTCGCCGCTGCGGCCGTGGGCGACCTCGCCGAGCGTGTGGGCGGCCGCGGGGGGCACCCGTGGGACGCGAGGCCGCGGCGCCGCATTGCCGGCCGCCGGCACCGCCGGCCAGACAGCCGCGGCCGACCGCGCGGCCAGCGTGTCGGCGGTGGCGAGCGTCTCGACGCGGGCCGCGACCCGCGCGGCGTCGATCAGGCAGGGCCAGTAGCGGAACACCGGATGCACCCGCGGCCGCCCCTCGGCGTAGCCGGTGGTGCCCTGCGGGCCGGCCGTGACCAGCGGCACCAGTTCGCGGGTGAAGGCCTCGACGTCGCCGCGCGACTCCCCCTCGACGGCGATCCGCAGCACCGTCTCGTAGCCCGCCTCGCCGCGGATGGCCGGCGGCACGACGGGCACGCTGTCGGCCCGCCCGAGGCACTCGACCACCGTGTCGCGGTAGACGCAGCCCGCCTCCCGCAGGCGGTCGAGCACGATCGCGCCGCACCGCCGCGCCTTGGCGGCCGAGTGGGGCCCGAAGATCGTGAGCGTGCCCGCGGCGC
>JBJTHX010000097.1:0-2631 GCA_046094745.1 Planctomycetia bacterium | reverse complement strand
CGCCAGGCCGGTCGCGGCGTGCGACGCCGCCCGGCGGCGGTCGGGATGCGTGCGGGCCGCCGGCGCCGTCGTCACGGTTCGATGCTCCCGGAATCCCTGGAGTCGATGCTCGCCATACCCTGCCAGATTGCGACGTCGACGAGGTCGGACACGAACCGGGTGGATCCATCGGCAAAGGTCGTGTTCACCCCCCGCGCCGCGTGGAGGCTGCGGGCGGCGAAGGCCGACGTGCTCCAGCAGGCGGCGGTCTGCACGCTCGGCACCTTCTCGTTGGAGGTGTAGCCGTTGAACGGGACGGCCTGGTCGGGGACCGAGGAGTTGGGGGTCTGCCGGTGGCTGTAGCCGCACCCGAGATCGCCGGCCCACATTCCGCGCAAATCCTTGGTCGGCGTCCGGCTGCCCTGGATGACTTCCGCGAAGGCGATCGTGTTCGAGAGGCCGTCCTTGACGTGCGCGGCGGCTCTGGAGACGTCGAACTCGAAGAGCGCCCGCTTGCCCGCCGGCGGCGGGCCGGGCGGGTTGTTCGCGGGGGACACGTAGTCCAGGCCGCAGGTCATGTCCACGAATCCGCTGCGGGTCGTGCGCGGCGCGTGCGTGCCGTCGGGGCTCATGCAGGCGACGTAGTTCATCCGCGGCAGGTTGTACCCCCAGTCCTCGCCCCCGTTGGCGGCGATGCCGTTGAACCATCCGGGCATGTCGGACGGGCATTGCGAAACGGGGAAGCGGCGCTCGAAGAACGAGCGGTTGACGGCCGGAGAGTCGACCGGTCGGAAGCCGACCTCGGGCCGGAAGCCCTGGGCCACGATGTCCTCATCCATCAAGGGCAGGATGAGCATCGGCCAGTTGATCACCACGGCGTTGAACCCGCAGCGCAGCTCGGGCGGCGTGGCGGTGGAGTGCGGCGGAAACCGGCCCTGCAGGGCGTGGTACGACTGGATCGCCACGCCATGCTGCCGGCGGTGGGTGGCGCAGACGGTGAGCCGGCTCGACTCTCTCGCGCCCTGCAAGGTCGGCAGCAGCAGGGCCATGAGCAGGCCGATGATCGCGATCACGACGAGCAGTTCGACGAGCGTCAGGCCACGACGGCGGATGCACCCGGCCATCGTGGGACGCGCCGCCGCCGGCCGGCGGAAGCCGCCCTGCAGACCGTGATCAGGCATGCTCATCCGCGGCGGCGGCTCCGGCGGCGGAGGGCGTGGCCCGCCAGGCCGAGGCCGAGGGCGGCGAGGGCGAGCGTGCCCGGCTCGGGCACCACGACCGTGAACGTCGTCACCTGGCCGTTCGTGACCGTGCCGTCACCGAAGCTCGCCGAGGACACCGTCATCGCGCCCGGCGTCATGGAGCCGCCCATGTCCGCGAGCAGCGCGTAGGTCTGGCCGTTGTAGGCATGCGTGCCGCTATTGCTCTGGTAATACGCCACGATGCTCCCGCTCGTCGCCCACGTGGCGAAGTTGGCGAACGTCGTCGAGTTCAGGTCGGTGAAGAACCCGCCCTCGAACGTGCCGCCCGTGGCCGCGGTCGCCGGCAGGTAGAGGCTCACGGTGTTGATGCTCGGCGACAGGCTCGCCGCGAACGGTGCCGTGCCCGTCAGCCGCAGGACATCGTTGACGCTGCTCGTCGCGTTCGCATAGTTCGGTGCCCCCGTGCCGGAGAACTCGAACGCCAGGTCGAGGCCGCCGGTCGGATCGAACGAATCCGCCGTGAGGATGCCGGGGGAGTTGCCCGGGGCCACGAGGCCCGCACCGGCGAGCGCGCTCGCCACCCGGCCCGAGCCGCCGAGCACGCCGCCCGCCTGCACGGTCACGCCGCTCGCCAGCCGGCCGTCCACGGCCAGGAGGCCGCCGGTCACGGTCGTCGGGCCGGAGAACGTGTTCGACCCGGAGAGCGAAAGCATGCCGGCGCCGATCTTCGTCAGCGACCCGGCGCCCGACAGGATGCCGGAGTAGGTCGAGGTCTGGTCGTTGGCACCGACGGACAGGGCGACCGCGCCCGCGGCCGTGGTGGAGAGCGCCAGGGCCGAACTGCCCGCGAGGCCGCCGAACGTGGCGGCCGAGAGCCCGCCGAAGGAGAGCGCGCCCGCGCCGCCGGCGAACATGCTCCTGCCGAGGGCGAACGTGTTGGAGAGCGTCAACTGGCCCGCCGATACGGTCGTGGTGCCGGTGAACGTGTTCGACCCGGAGAGGACGAGCGTGATGGCGGAAGTCTTGAGGATGCCGCCGGTGCCGGAGATGTTGCCGGAGATCGTCGCCGGACTGTTGCGCAGGGCGGTGAACGTGTCGGTGCCCGTCGTGAACGAATGGAGCGTGTAGCCGGCAGCCGAGCCGGAGCCGTCGGTCACCGTGCCGCCGGTGGCCGAGCCGGAGTTCGTGAGGTATCGCACGATCACGATGCCGGAGCCGCCGTTGCCGCCTGTGCCGCTCAAGTTACCAGAAAATGGCGCTGATCCGCCGCCGCCGCCGCCGCCGGTGTTGGCGGTAGCATTGGCACCACTGCCGCCGTTGTTGCCGCCAACACCGGCGGCGGCGGCGGCGGCGGATCAGCGCCATTTTCTGGTAACTTGAGCGGCGCAGGCGGCAACGGCGGCTCCGGCATCGTGATCGTGCGATACCTCACGAACTCCGGCTCGGCCAC
>JBJTHX010000096.1:0-2879 GCA_046094745.1 Planctomycetia bacterium | reverse complement strand
CGCCGACGAGACCGTGCCCTACCTCAAGGCCAAGGGCGTGGGTGTCATGAACGCCGGTCCGTTCAGCGCCCGCCTGCTCACCAACGCTCCGCTGCCCGCGTGGCTCAAGGAGCCGGAGGAGGTGAAGCAGGCCGCCCGTGCGGCCGCCGACCTCTGCCGGGGTCGCGGCAGTTCGATCGCGAAGATCGCCCTGCAGTTTTCGATCGCCAACCCGGACATCGCCACGACCGTGGCGGGCAGCGCCAACCCCGCGAACCTCCGCAACTGGGCGGCCTGGGCCGCGGAGCCGCTCGACGAGGAACTGCTGCGCGACGTGCGGGCGATCTTCGCGCCGGTCAGGAACGTGGGTCACGTCGAGGGACTCGTCGAGAACAACTAGGCGGCGTCGGGGCCCGCGCGGGCGGGGCGCGCTCAGGATGAGGAAGCCCATGAGGATCGACTCGCATCAGCACTTCTGGCGGTACAGTCCGGCGGCCTATCCATGGATCGGCGCCGGGATGGAGCGGCTGGCGCGGGACCACCTGCCCGGCGACCTCGGGCCGCTGGCGGCGGCCTGCGGCATCGGCGGCACCGTCGCCGTGCAGGCGCGGCAGTCGCTGGAGGAGAGCCGCTGGCTGCTCGACATGGCCGAGGGCGACCCGCTGATCCGCGGCGTCGTCGGCTGGGTCGACCTGCGGAGCGACCGCGTGACGGAGCAACTCGGGGAGTTCGCCGGGCACGGGAAGTTCGTCGGCGTGCGGCACGTCGTCCAGGACGAGCCCGACCCGCGGTTCCTGCTCGGCGCGGCGTTCGTGAGCGGCCTGCGGCAGTTGCGGGGGTTCGGCCTGACCTACGACCTCCTGCTCCATCCGCAGCACCTGCCCGCGGCCGTGGAACTGGCCGGCCTCCTCCCCGAGCAGCCGTTCGTGCTCGACCACCTGGCGAAGCCCCGGATCAGGGCGGCCGAGATCCGCGGATGGCGTCGCGACATCGAGGCGCTCGCCAGGCACGAGAACGTCCGCTGCAAACTGTCGGGGCTGGTCACGGAGGCCGCCTGGCGGGCATGGCAGCAGGCCGATTTTCTCCCCTACCTCGACGTCGTCCTCGAGGCCTTCGGTCCCCGGCGGCTGATGTTCGGCAGCGACTGGCCCGTCTGCCTCCTCGGCGGAGAGTATGCCGAGGTCGTCGGCATCGTCGGGGAGTTCATCGCCGCGCTGCCGGCCGCGGAGCAGGCCATGATCTGGGGTGGCACCGCCGCGGAGTTCTACGACCTTCCCTAGGATGGGCACCGGCCCGCCGTCGCATCAGGACACCACCATGCAGGCACTCCTCCTCGAACAGCCGGAATCCTTCAGGTTCATCGACGTGCCCGAGCCCGCGTCGCCGGGCCCCGGCGAGGCGGTGGTCCGCGTGCACGCCGTCGGCATCTGCGGCACCGACTACGGGGGGTACCGCGGCACGATGCCGTTTTTCAGCTACCCGCGGATTCCCGGCCACGAACTGGGCGTGGAGCTGGTGGCCGTGGGGCCCGGTGTCTCGCACGTGAAGCCCGGGGATCGCTGCTGCGTGGAGCCCTACATCAACTGCCAGTGGTGCTCCTCCTGCAGTCGCGGCCTCACCAACTGCTGTGAGCACCACCAGACGCTCGGCGTCCACTGCGACGGCGGCCTGCGGCCGCTGTTCGTGGTGCCCGCGAGAAAACTCCACCTCTCCCCCAGGCTCACCCACGCCCAGAACGCCCTCGTCGAGACGCTCGCGATCGGCTGCCATGCGATCGACCGGGGCGGGCCGCAGTCCGGCGAGACGGTGCTTGTCATCGGCGCCGGCCCGATCGGGCTGTCGGCCCTCGAGTTCGCCCGGCTCTCCGGGGCCCGCGTCATCGTGATGGACACGTCGGCCGCCCGGTTGGAGTTCGTCCGCGAGAAGATGGGGGGCGCCGTCACGGTCGCCGCGACCGGGGGCGCCGGCGACGAGGAGGCCATCGCCACGCTCACCGCCGGCAGGATGTGCGACGTCGTGGTGGACGCGACCGGCAGTCCCGCGAGCATGGCCAGGGCGCTGGACTTCTGCGGCTTCGGCGGCCGGCTCGTCTACGTGGGGATCACGCGGAGCGACCTGACGTTCCCTCACGCCCCGGTCATGCACCGCCGCGAACTGACGATCCTCGCCAGCCGCAACGCCCTGTCCCGCGACTTCGCCAGGATCATCGGGCTCATCGAGGAGGGGGCCATCGACACGCGGCCGTGGATCACGCATCGCGTGCCGTTCGCCGAGACGATCGCCCGTTTTCCAGCGCTGCTCGATCCGGCAAGCGGCGTCGTCAAGGCCGTGATCGAGATGCCGTCCTGAACGACCGACGCGGCCGCCGCGCGGCGGCGAGTCCAGCGAGGCCGATGCCGAGGGCGGCCAGCGCGAGCGTGCTCGGCTCGGGCACGACGACCGCGACGGTGAAGGTGGACACCTGCCCGCCGAGCTGGGTGCCGTCGGCGAACGTGCCGGTCGTCTGCGGGGTGGTGGTCACGTCCACCAGGAGCGCCGGGTTGTACGTGGCCAGGGGCACGTAGGTTCCCGAGTTGTAGATGTGGGACCCGCTGCCGGCCACCCAGTAGTTGAACGTGGCGTTCTGGATGCTGGAGAGGAAGTCGCCGGCACCGTCGGTGTAGAACCCGCCGCGGAGCACCTCGCCGCCGACGAGCGCACCGACGTCGAAGTACACGTTGACCACGTTGCCGTTGGTCGCCGACAGGCTCGACATGAAGGGGGTGGAGCCGGTGATCCGCAGCACGTCGTTGATGCTGGCCGCCGTGGCGGCGTAGTCCGGCGATCCTGTACCCGTGAACTCGAAGTTGAAGTCGAGGCCGGCCGTCGGGTTGACCGACTGCGCCGTCAGGATGCCCGGC
>JBJTHX010000095.1:0-4811 GCA_046094745.1 Planctomycetia bacterium | reverse complement strand
GTCGAACTGGGCGACGTGGCTCTCGAGCCGCACCAGTTCCTCGGCCACGTCGGACCGGTCGGCGACGAGGGCCACCTCGTGGGCGATGTCGGCCTCGGAGAGGGTCGTGCCGTTCTGGGCGAGGAGCTTGCCCACCCGCTCCACGAGCCGGGCGCGATGCTCCTCGAGCACCTGCGGCACCCGCACGCGGATCGCGGCCACGAGCGTGGTCACCTCGCGGAGCAGGTCCCGCATCGCGGCGGCGAGCGCCGCCCCCTCGGCCCGCCGCATGGCGTCGTGCCGGTCGAGGGCCGCCTCGAGCGCGCGGGCCACGAGCGGCCAGGCCCGCTCCACGGCGGCGCCGTCGGGCGGGGCATCGACGAGGATGCCGGGCAGGCCCAGCAGGGCGTCGATCGACCGCGGCATCGGCAGGTCGTGTGTGGCGCAGAAGTCGGCGAGGTCGTCGAGATAAGCCTCGAGCTGGCCGCGGTCGAGCCGCCGCGCGGCCGGGGCCGCGGGGCCGGTGACGTCGAGATCCACCTGTACGGCGCCGCGGCGGACGCGGCGGCGGATCAGTTCCTCGGCCTGCGGCTCGAGGATGCCGAACCCTTCGCGGGCGCGGAACGACAGCTTGAAGAACCGGTTGTTGACGCACCGCAACTCGACGCGGCAGCTGTTGGCCCCGTCGGCCACGGCAGCCTCGCCGCAGCCGGTCATGCTCCGGGGCCCGACCTGGTGAGGAGCCGGCGTCATGGGCTGCGGGCCGTTATTTGGGGGCCGCTTCGGCGGGTGGTGCCGGCGTGGCGTCGGCGGGCTGCGCTTCGGTCGCGGCCGGCGTCCCGGTCGCGGCCGGCCCGGCCGCGGCGTCCGCCGGCTTGGTCTCCGGAGCCGCCGGCTGCATGTCCACGCCGTCGGCCGGCGGGGCTCCAGGGCCGCCGGGAGGCGTCATGGGCATCGTGGATTGGGGAGCCGATCCGCCGAGCGTCGGGCTGAAGAGCGAAGCCTGTCGCCCGAGCACGTTGATCGCCAGGATGCACAGCAGGATCCAGAACCCCGCCACGCCGACGGTGATCTTCGTGAACACGTCGCCTGCCTTGGTGCCGAAGGCACTCTGGCCGCCCATGCCTCCGAACGCGCCGGCGAGGCCACCACCCCGGCCCCGCTGGATCAGCACCAGCAGGATCAGGAACAGCGCCGTCAGGACGAGGGAGAAGCCGAGAAAGAAGCGGATCAGGGCGGACATGCGACGCGGGTCTCCGGACCGGGATGTTCTGGGTGCCCAGAGACTACTCCAGGAAGCCCCCGTGGCCTACCCCGGGGCGGCCGCGCCCGCGAACGCCTTGGCGATGCCGAGAAAGTCGTCGGCCTTGAGGCTCGCGCCGCCGACCAGGGCTCCGTCGATGTCGGGCTGCGCGGCCAGTTCGGCGGCGTTGTCGGGCTTCACGCTGCCGCCATACTGGATCCGCACCCGGGCCGCCACCGCGGGCGAGGCGAGTTCCGCCAACAGGCGGCGGATCAGGGCATGCACCTCCTGCGCCTGCTCCGGCGTGGCCACCTTGCCGGTGCCGATCGCCCAGACCGGCTCGTAGGCGACGACGATCTTCTCCAGTTCGGCCGCGTTGATCCCGGCCAGCGAGCCCTTGACCTGCGTGGTCACGACCGCCGCGGTCCTGCCCGCCTCCCGCTCCTGGAGCGTCTCGCCGACGCAGACGATCGGCGTCAGGCCCGCGGCCAGGGCCGCCTTGGCCTTCGCGTTGACGATCGCGTCGGTCTCGCCGAACAGCGTGCGGCGTTCCGAGTGGCCGAGGATCACGTAGCGGCAGCCCAGATCGACGAGCATCGCGGGGGCGACCTCGCCGGTGAACGCGCCGCTGGCCTTGTCGTGTGCGTTCTGGCCGCCCAGGCCGACGTCCGCGGGGGAGGCGGCCAGCGCCGTGCCCACGGTCTCGACGTACAGGGCGGGGGGGCAGAGCACGAGTTCGGCCGCCGCCGCCTCGCCCCGCCGGGCCGCGACGGCGGCCGCGAGCGCCCGCGCCTGCCCGCGGTCGAGGTTCATCTTCCAGTTGCCGGCGACGATCTTCCTGCGTGACATGCATTGGCTCCGGGGCGGGAGGGGAATGGAATGCGTGAAGGTAACGATCCGCTGCCCGGCGTTCCATCCCTGCCGTGGCGATTCACTTTGCGGCGGCGACGGTGATCAGCGTGTCGCCGGACTGCTCCACGAGCACGAGCCCGCGGAAGCGAACCTCCTGGGCCACGTCGTTGGAATGCAGCTGCAGTCCGATCGGGCCGGGCTGGCACAGTTCCGGCCGAGGATCGGTCCAGTCGAGCACTTCCTGGCCGTTGACCGCGAGGCGGATCCGGCTGCCGATGGCGAGGATCTCCATCCGGTTCCAGTCGTGCTGCCGACCGAACCTGCGGCCGCGGCCCTCCTGGTCCGCGCACAGCCCGTCCCGGCGGTGGAGGTCGTACAGACCCCAGTTCGAGGGAAACATCACGAGGTGTCCCTGGTAGCTCGCCGCCTCGCCGCCGGTGGCGAACTTTCGGCCCCAGATCGCGATCCCGGAATGCTTCTCGCTCGTGACGAGTTTGCCCTCCACCAGGAGGCGAAAGTTGCGGTAGGCCTTTTCCGTCAGCAGGTAGGTGCTCACCGCGGGGGCCACGGTGGCGGAGTTCCGCGCGACGATCTCGCCGCCGTCGATCGACCAGAAGCGATCGATGTTGCCCACCCAGCCCGTGAAGTCCGTGCCGTTGAAAAGACGGACGGCCGTGGCCCGCTCGGCGGCCGGCAGCGGAACCTCCGCGGCCCAGTCGGCCGCGGGCGCGACGGCGGCCACGGCGGCGAGGATGACCGGCGTCATCGTCCACCGTGCCGCGAGCATTGCATGCCTCCCTGCCGGCCAGCGGCGCGGTGCTGCCACCGCGGGATCAGCCCACCGCGGCGGCGGTGGCGTAGCTGCCGAGGATCACCACCCGCTTGCAACGCTTCTCCAGCGCCGCGATCGCGCGGCGGACGCGGAGATCCTCGCGGTGCCCCTCGAGCTCGACGAAGAAGATGTAGCCCCGTTCCCCGCCCGGCATCGGGAACGACTCGATCCACGTGAGGTTGAGCCGTTGTTTCTTGGGGATCGAGAGGGCGTCGGCCAGGCCGCCGGGCCGGTGCTCGATCTCGAACATGATCGAGGTCTTGTCCTTCCCGGTCCGCTTGGCGTCGGCGTGGCCGATGACGGCGAATCGCGTGGTGTTGCCGGCCACGTCCTCGATCCGCTCGGCCAGCACGTTGAGGCCGTAGTGGACGCCGGCCTGCCGGCTGGCGATCGCCGCCGCGTGCGGCTTCTTGGCGGCCATCTCCGCGGCGGCGCTGGTGCTGGTCACCTCCACCAGCCGGGCCGCGGGCAGGTGGCGGGCGAGCCAGTTCCGGCACTGCGAGAGCGCCTGCGGGCGGCTGTAGACCTCCTGGACGGCCGCGCGGTCGCAGGCGGCGAGGAGCGTGTGGTGGATCCGCAGGGGCACCTCGGCGCAGATCTTCACCGGGAGCCGCGAGAAGTTGTCGAGCGTGTCGGCGATCCGTCCGTCGGTGGAGTTCTCCAGCGGCACCACGCCGTAGTGCGAATGGCCGGCGTGCACCTCCTCGAAGGCGGCCGAGATGCTGGCCACGGGCACGAGTTCGACGGCGCTGCCGAAGCGGTGCAGGGCGGCGAGGTGGCTGTAGGTCCATGCCGGCCCGAGGTGGGCCACCCGCAGCGGCTGCTCGATCGCCCGCGAACCGGAGATCAGTTCGCGGTAGATCGCCTTGAGGCTGTCGCCGGAGAGCGGGCCCGGGTTGGCCCCGACCACCCGCTCGAGCACCATCTCCTCGCGGGCGGGGTCGTAGGTCTCCTGGCCGGCCGAGCGCTTGATGTGGCCGATCTGCCGGGCCATCTCGGCCCGCTCGTTCATCAGCCCGACGAGCTCCCGGTCGATGCGGTCGATCTGCGCCCGCAACGGCGCGAGCCCACCGGTTTTGCCGGCATCGGCGGTCGGGTGCGGGCGGGGTGTCTTGGCCATGGATTCGCAACCGCGGGCGTTCGCGGGCGGCCAAAATGGCAGCCCGTCTCGAAGGCCGGAAGAAGACTCACAACTCTACCTTGCGGAACCGGGGCGTAAATACGGCCCGGGGCCCCGGAAACGGCGGGTCGACGGCGGCTGGCACGGCCTTTGCATCCCTCCGGGGACGATTCGCGAGCGGCCAAAAATGACGCATGGCCACCGGCGACCCGCCGGCATCGCGACGACAGAGAGGACACGAACATCATGGCGACGAAGCAGGGCGAAAAGATTATCGGCATCGACCTCGGCACCACGAACTCCGTGGTGGCGGTGATGGAGGGCAAGGAGCCGAAGGTGATCGCGAACAAGGAGGGCAATCGCCTCACGCCGAGCGTGGTCGCCTTCAACGACAAGGGCGAGACGCTCGTGGGCGACATCGCCCGCCGGCAGGCCGTCACCAACCCCAAGCGGACGATCTACTCGATCAAGCGGTTCATGGGCCGCCGCCACGACGAGGTGGCGAACGAGGAGAAGATAGTGCCCTACGAGGTCGTGGGCGGCCCGCAGGACTACGTCAAGGTGAAGGCGGGCGACAAGGAGTGCACGCCGCCGGAGATTTCCGCCAAGGTGCTCCGCTCGCTCAAGGAGGCCGCCGAGGCCTATCTCGGCCACAAGGTCAACAAGGCCGTGATCACCGTCCCGGCCTACTTCAACGACGCCCAGCGGCAGGCCACCAAGGACGCCGGCCAGATCGCGGGCCTCGAAGTGATGCGGATCGTCAACGAGCCGACGGCCGCGGCCCT
>JBJTHX010000094.1:0-6001 GCA_046094745.1 Planctomycetia bacterium | reverse complement strand
AGCCTGGCGGCCGTCGGGCCGCGGGCGGTCAGCGGCGCCTCGCCCGCCGCGGGCGAGCCGTGCATGACGCTCTTCGAGCGGGCGGGTCGGGACTTCTTCGCCCTCGACCCCGCGCTCTTCGCCCCGGCGCGGCTCGAACTGGCGAACCCCGACACCGGCCGGTGTGGGCGGTTCGGCCGCATCGCGGCCGAGGTCGTGACCGCGTCGTTCACCACCGGCGGCGCGGAGGCCTGACGATGCGGGTGGCCGTGCTCGGCGAGCCCGCCGGCTGGCACGTCGGCCGCCTCGTGCAGCGACTGCGTGGCATGGGTCACGCGGCCGGCGTCGTTCGCTGGCACGACCTCGGCGCGGCGGTCGAGCCGGGCGGCGAGCGGTTCGTGCCGGCGGACCTCGACGCGGCGGATGCGGCGCTGGTTCGCGGCATGCCGGGCGGCACGCTGGCCGGCGACCGGCTGGAGCCGATCGTGCTGCGGATGGACGTGCTGGCCCGGCTCGCGGCCCGCGGCACGGCCGTGATCAACAGCCCGCGCGGCCTCGAGGCGGCGATCGACAAGTACCTGGCGGCGGCGCGGCTGGCGGCGGCGGGCGTGCCGGTGCCCCGTTGCCTTGCGGTCCAGGGCGTCGCGGCGGCCGAGCGTGCCTGGCACGAACTCGGCGGCGACTGCGTCTTGAAGCCGATCTTCGGGTCTCGGGGCCGCGGGATCGTGCGGATCGGCGACCCCGCCGGCCTCGCCGGGATCGACGCCCTGGCGGAGCGGGTCTTCCTGCTCCAGGAGTTCGTGCCTCATGGAGGCTGGGACGTCCGCATCCTCACCGTGGCAGACCGCGTGTTCGCGATGCGGCGGCGGGCGGCCGCGGGTGACTGGCGGACGAACGTCGCGCTGGGGGGAACGGCCGAGCCCTTCGATCCCCCGCGGGCATGGGTCGATCTGGCGATGCGGGCCGCCCGGTGCCTGGAGACGGACGTCGCGGGAGTCGACATCCTGCCGGCCGCTGACGGCCGGGTGTTCGTGCTGGAGGTGAACGGGGTCCCGGGCTGGCAGGCACTGGAAGCGGCCACCGGCCAGGACGTCACCGGGGCCGTCGCGGACCATGCGGTCGCCCGGGCCGCGGGAAGCGGTTCTGGAGCTGAAAATCCCGTCCGTTACGACCCGGACATTTGGCAAATAACACACGACCCGGCTGCCCAACAAGTAGGCAGCCCACCCACTGCCTTCCCTCTGGGCATGGCTGCCCGAAAACGAGGCCGCATCACCTCGCAACGCGCAAGTGCATGCCACACATGCACTTCACGCTGTCGCTTGACTCGGTGGAAACAGTTCCGCACGAGGGTTTCCCTGATGTCAGGGTTCCGTTGCCAACCCTCGCCCAGCCATCGCCCGAGAACCACTTCCATGACGGCTCACAAGACCCACGAAACCCCCCAGACCCCCGACGCCCACGCGGCGACCGCCGTCCTGCACGTCGCGGAGCGGCTCCACTCCATGAATCCGGAATGGGTGGTCTTCTTTCGCGAGGTCCTCGGGGTGGATGGGATCGTCCGCCGCACGTTCTCCGACCCCGCCGCCCTGCTGCGGTTCGAGTGCTCGCCCCAGTACGCCCGGATCAGGGAAATGCTCGACGGTCTCCGCGTCCGCCAGCAGCAGCGGCCGAGCGACCGGGAGACCCAGCGGGTGGTGACCGTGAGGATGCCACGGTCCCTCCACGAGACGCTCAAGGCGGAAGCGGAGCAGATGCGGGTGAGCATCAATACGCTCTGCATCTCCAAGCTCATGAAGCTGCTCGACGAGCAGGAGCAACGGGATCTGTCCGGCCTGCGGGGCGGGTTCGAGCCGGCCGAGCAGCCCGAACCGGCGGTCGCGCGGGGCCGCCTGACCAGAGCGAAGTGAGCCGCCTCCCGGGGCGTGCGGCACGAAGAGGAGGAGCGGGCCTGTAAGCCGGGTTCTGTCCCGCGAGCCCTGCGGCCCGCGGGGGCGACCATTTCTCTAGGGCCCCGGTTGCCCGGGGCCTCGAGCGGCCGACCCGGAAGCTGGTACGGGGCGGGCCGCCCCGTGCCGCGCCGACCCTCGCGGGCCGATCGGCTTCTTCCTGCTTGGCCTTGCTCCCGATGGGGTTTGCCGAGCCAGGCCGGTCACCCGGCCTGCTGGTGAGCTCTTACCTCACCGTTTCACCCTTACCGCAGGGGCCGAGACCCCGCCGGCGGTTTGCTTTCTGTGGCACTGTCCCTGGCCTCACGGCCGGTGGGCGTTACCCACCATCGCACCCTGTGGAGCCCGGACTTTCCTCCCGCCGCCTCGCGGCGGCCGGCGATCGCCCGGCCCGCTCCTCCTCTTCATGTGCCTGGCACGACCCCATTCTAACCTTCCGCTTCCCCGCCGTCCGATGTTGACCGCCACGCGGTCGGACCATACCCTCAATATGAGGATTCGATGAGCGGGAGGCCCGGGCGGACCGGCTCCCGGGCGGGGGTACCCGACCCATGCACCTCCAGGACCACACCATGTACGGCGAATTGCATCCGGTCGGCGGCGGCGACCCGATTCCGCTCCTGAAGACCGTGCTCATGATCGGTCGGCGGGAGAGCGCCGACATCGTGCTCCGCTTCCCGAACGTTTCGGGCCATCACTGCGAACTCACCCTCGTCAACGGCTACTGGAACGTGAAGGACCTCGGCAGCAGCAACGGCACCAAGGTCAACGGCTCCCGGGTCACGGAGCAGCGGATCGCGCCGGGCGACAAACTGTCCGTCGCGAAGCACGAATACGAGGTCTGCTACGAACCAGCCTCCCTGGGCGCAAGCGAGTTCCCGGCCGAAAGCTCGGCCCAGGACAACGTCTGCAGCAGGTCGCTCTTGGAGTCGGCAGGCCTGGAATCGCGGCGACCGGCCGAGCAGCGGTCGGCCGGCCGGGAGCGTCGCTGACGCTCGGCTCCGATCCCCGTCCGCTGCCGCGTTGCTACACTTCGGGCATGGCGAGGCCCCGGAAGATCCGCGTCGATTTCCGCAAGAACCGGTCGGCCCGCCGGCGGCCGGGAGAGCTGACGCGGATCGTGGGGCACGATCCCGAGCGGGCCGAGGAGCAACCGGCCACCGAGCGGCTTTCCGGCAAGGGTGAACTCACCCGCCGGCGGACGATCGTGGCGGCGGCTGACGGCGTCGATGCGCTCGCCGCGGAGGCCACGGCCGGCACCTGGCGGGGCCAGGTGATGCACGTGCACGGCCTCGAGAGTTTCGTGCGGGATCCCGCCGGCGGCCTCGTCCGCTGCACGACCCGCCGCATCCTCCGGACGGTCGCCACCGACCATCGCCATCCGGTGGCGACGGGCGACTGGGTCCGGGTGCGGGCCGCCGACGGCGAGGGCGTGATCCAGGCCATCGAGCCGCGACGGTCGGCGCTGTGTCGCGACAGCCGGGGACGACGGCACGTGATCGTCGCGAACGTCGACCAGGTGGTGATCGTCGGCAGCGCGGCCCAGCCCGCCCTCAAACCGGCCCTCGTGGACCGGCTCCTGGTCGCCGCCGAGTCGGCCGGCATCCGGCCGCTGATCTGCATCAACAAGGCCGATCTGACGGAGCCGGCCGGCCTGGTGCCGATCATGGGCGTGTTCGCGCGGATGGGCTACCCGGTCGTGCTCTGCTCCGCGACGACCGGCCTGGGCCTGGAGCGGCTCGCGGCCGAACTGGCCGGACGCGTCACCGCAATGGTCGGCCAGAGCGGCGTCGGCAAGTCGTCGCTGCTCAACGCGCTCGATCCGGCCCTGGCGCTGCCCGTCGCGGCCGTCAGTCGCGAGAACGAGAAGGGCCGGCACACCACCACGACGGCCCGGCTCGTGCCCCACCGGTTCGGCGGCTGGTTCGTCGACACGCCGGGTGTGCGACAGTTCCAGCCCTGGGAACTCGTGCCCGCGGAGGCGCCGGCCGCCTTCCGCGACCTGCGGCCGCTCGCGAACCTGTGCCGCTTTCCGGACTGCAGCCACACCCACGAGACCGACTGCGCCGTCAAGCATGCGGTCGCCGACGGCCTGCTCGACACCCGACGCTGGCAGAGCTGCTGCCAACTGGCCGGCGGTGGCGATCGGCTGCCGGAGGAGGACGAGTGAAGGATCGGGGCCGCGGCACGGGTGTGCAGAGCGAGCGGGCGTTGCTCGTCGGCGTGCTCCTCCGTCTGCCCGTCGACCCGGAGCATCCGCTCGACGAACTCGCCGGCCTTGCCGAGACCGCGGGCGCGAACGTCGTCGGCGAGCTCACCCAACGCCGCGAGTCGCCCGACCAGACCACCTACCTCGGCAAGGGAAAGGTCGCGGAACTGGCCGCGCTCGCGGCCCACCGCGACGCCGACGTGGTGATCTTCGACAACGACCTGTCCCCGGCGCAGACGCGAAACCTGGAGCGGGAACTGAAGCTCAAGGTGCTCGACCGCTCGGAGGTGATCCTCGACATCTTCGCCGCCCGGGCGCGGACCTATGAAGCCCGCCTGGCGGTGGAACTGGCCCAGCTCGAGTATTCACTGCCGCGGCTGAAGCGGATGTGGACGCACCTCTCGCGGCTCAAGATGGGCATCGGCATGCGCGGCCCGGGCGAGAAGCAGCTCGAGGTCGACCGGCGACTCGTCGAGAAGCGGGTCCACGACCTGAAGCAGGAACTCGCCGAGGTCCACGCCCGGCGGGAGCGGCAGGTGGCCGCCCGCCACGAGCACATGACCGTCTCGCTGGTGGGCTACACCAACGCGGGCAAGAGCACGCTGCTCAACGCGCTGACCGGGGCCGACGAACTCGCCGAGGACAAGCTCTTCGCCACGCTCGACACCCGCACGCGGCGCTGGCGGCTGCCGGGCTGGGGCCCCGTCCTCCTCAGCGACACGGTCGGCTTCATCCGCGACCTGCCCCACCGCCTGATCGCGAGCTTCAAGGCGACGCTCGAGGAGACCCGCCAGGCCGATCTCCTCCTGCACGTGGCCGACGCCTCCAGCCCGCTGGTCGACGCGCAGATCGCCGCCGTGCGGGAAGTGCTCGAGGAACTCGCGGTCCAGGAGAAGGACACCCTGCTGGTGCTCAACAAGATCGACGCCGTGCGGGACCGGTCGGACCGCGAGCGGCTGCTGGCCCGCCATCCGCATGCGATCGCGATCTCGGCGCGGACCGGGGAGGGGCTCGCGGCCCTGGCCCGCGCCGCCAGCGACTGCCTCGGCCGGGGGTTCCGCGACGTGGACGTGCAGACGCATCCCGGCAACGGCCGGCTGCTCGCCTGGCTGGGCCGGCACGGCGAGGTGCTCTCCCGGCACTTCGCCGACGACCGCGTCACGATCCACTGCCGCATCCCCGCCGCCCTCCTTGGCCGGATCGGCGCCGACGAGGCCGTCGTCACCCCGCACGTCAGCCACGCCTCCCGGCCGCTCGTCGCCGGCGATGGGGCGGGAACCGGATGATGCCGGCGGCGGCGGGCCGCGGGCGTCGCCTGCGCCGCTCGCTCCTGGCCGCACTTGATCGGCGTGCTCGCGGCCCGACACTGGTGGGAGACCCTTCACTCCGCCGGGGATGCGGCTAACGGCATGACGGCTTTCGCAAATAGTCGACCGTTCGTGGTGGCCTGCCCGGCCTGTGGCGGCTGGTGTTCCGTGAGCGACGCGATGGCGGGCGCGGCGGCCTGCTGCCCGTTGTGCGCGGCCGCCTTCCGGGTGCCGGCACCACCGCACCATGCCCCGGCGCCACCGCAACCGGTGCCGGGTTCGATGACCATGCCGGCCGCACCCGCGCCGGCGGCGGACATCGCCGTCGCCGTCGCGCTGGCGGCCGATCCGCCGCCCACGTTCGAGGTCCCCGACCACGTGCTCGCCGCGGCCGCTCCGGTGGCGGACCTGCAGTTTTGCGAGCCACCACCGAAGACCATCAGCCATGGTGGCCAGGTGATCGAACTCCGCCGGCTGACGCCCGAGGAGAAGGAAGCGAGGCGCCGGCGCCGCAACCTGATCATCCTGATGACGGGTGCCGCGATCCTGATCGCGAT
>JBJTHX010000093.1:0-5264 GCA_046094745.1 Planctomycetia bacterium | reverse complement strand
GGCATGGGGCGGCGGGGCCGGCGCGGGTGGTTCTCGCCGGGTCGGCGCGGCGTTATTGTGGGCTCCCTCTCAACGGGATTGGGGCCGGGGGATGCGGCCGCCGCCACCCCCCCGGCCCCGGCCCAAATCCCTTTGAGAGGGAGCCCACATGAACGCCGCGCCGACCGGTCGAGAACCTCCCGCGCCGGCCCCGCCGCCCGATGCCGATGTCGAGGCCATCCTCCGCGATCCCGCCGCGCTCTGGGATGCGCTGCAGGCGACCTCGGGCGAGTACATCACGGTCATCGACCGGGCGGGCATCATCCGCGCATGCAACCGCGTCGACGATGGCTTCACCCTCGAACAGGTCGTGGGCCACAGCCTCGTCCGCTTCACCGTGCCCGAGTCGTCCGCCGCCCTCGTCGAGACGCTGCGCCAGGTGTTCGCGGACGGCCAGATGCGATCGCTGGAGACCACCGTCCGGGGGCTCGACGAGAGCCTCAACTACTTCTCCCTCCGCCTTGCCCCGCTGCGGCACGAGGGCCGCATCGTGGCCGTCATGGCCTGCTGTGAGAACATCCGCCCGCTCAAGGCGACCGAACACGCCCTGATGCACGAGCGGAACGTCCTCCGGCGACTGCTCGACATCCAGGAGCGGGAGCGGCAACTCGTCTCCTACGAGATCCACGACGGCCTCGCCCAATACCTCGTCAGCGGCCTCATGCACCTGGAGGCCTGCCAGCAGCATGGCTGCCCGCCGGACATGGCCCAGGAGCTCGAGGAGGGAATCCGCCTCGTCCAGGCGGCAGCCGAAGAATCGCGGCGGCTGGTCGGCGGCCTGCGGCCGCCGGCGCTCGACGAATTGGGCCTTGCCGCCGCCGTCGAGTCGATCATCGACGACGCCCGCGCGGACATCCCCGATGTCAGCTTCGCGCACGACCTGCCACCCGACCGGCTGCCCGAGTCGATGGAGACGACCGTCTTCCGTATCGTGCAGGAAGCGATCACCAACGCCCGACGGCACGCCCGCGCCCGACGGCTCCGCGTCGGCATCGCGCGGACGAACGGCGGTGTCCGAGTCGTCGTCGAGGACGACGGGCGGGGCTTCGACCCGGCGGTCGTGCCCGACGATCGCTTCGGCCTCGAGGGCATCCGCCAGCGGTCGCGGCTGTTGGGCGGGCAGCCTCGGATCGCATCCGCGCCCGGCAAGGGCACGACGATCGAAGTCACGATCCCCGAGCCACAGGCCTGACGGTCAGGCCGCCTTGGCGGCCTTGAGCGACTCGAGCGACCGGCCGAGCCGACGGCGGGCGGGGGCCGCCCCGGCCGTTTCGATCACGGCGGGATCCCGGTGGACGGCGAGCCGCTCCCGCAGGCTCTGGGCGAGTGCCGGCCCGAGGTCCTCGGTGCTCGCCCGCGTGCCGACGTCCTCGACCGCGTCGGCCAGTCCGAGCACCACCGCCTGCCTCACGCCCTCACGCAACCACTGGAAAAAACTCATCGTCCTGCCTCCCGTGCCACGGCTCCGCTGCCCCGCTCCCTGGTTCCGGTATCGGCCGGTCACCGGCGGGGCTGGATGCGGCCGCCGCGTCGTGCGGAAGCGGGCCTCTGGGAAGGATGTGCGGCCGGGCCGCCCGTGCGGCCGAGACAGACCAGGCAGATGTCGTCGCTGCGGACCTGCCCGGCGGCGTGCCGCTCGACGTCGGCGAGGATTCCGCGGCCCAGCGCGGCGGCTCCCGGCCCCGACGCGGCCACCACCCGCTCCAGCCGTTCGAGTCCGAAGCACCGCTGCTCGTGGTCGAGGGCCTCGCTGATGCCGTCGGTATACAGCGCAAGGACCGCGCCGGGTTCCAAGGCGATCTCGCAGCAGTGGTAGTCGTGGCCCGCCAGCATCCCCAACGGCAGGCCGCCGAGGCCCCCGGCCACCGCCTGCACGCCGCCGCCTGGCGACCGCAGGAGCGGCGGCAGGTGGCCCGCATTGCAGATCGTCGCCCGGTGGGCCGGCGGGTCGAGCACGACGACCACCAGCGTCGCGAACCGGTCGTCCCAACCGCCCCGCAGGAAGGTCTCGTTGATCCGCGACACGGCCTTGCCCAGGTCGGGTTCGCTCGCCAGGCAGTAGCGGATGTCGGCCGACAGGGCGGCCATGAGCAGCGCCGCCGCCACGCCCTTGCCGGAGACATCGGCGAGCACGACGGCCAGGCGGCCGTCCGGGAGCGGCACGTACGCGAAGAAGTCGCCGCCCACCTGCCGGGCCGACTCGTAGAAGTCGAAGACTTCGTAGCCCTCGATGCAGGGCGGGCACGAGGGCAGCAGCCCCTGCTGGACCCGCTGCGCCAGGGCGAGGTCGCGGTCGATCTGCTCGCGGGCGATCCGCGCGTCATGGGCCAGCGCCTGCTCGATGGCCTGCGCCGCCTGCCCCGCCACTCCCGCGAGCACGTCGAGGTCGTCGGACGAGAACACGTTGCGGACGTCCCGCGAATCGATCTGCACGACGCCGAGCAGGTCGCCGGATCCCGCCACGACCGGCACGCACATCACCGAGCGAATGCGGCAGTCGATGACACTGTCGTGCGACGTGAACCGGCTGTCGGCGGCGGCGTCGGCCGACAAGACGGCCCGCCGCGTCTCGGCGACCTGACGGATCAGCGACAGGCTCAGCCGCAGCGGGCCAGGCTCGCCCTCGCCCTTGATCCGCCGCGCCCGCAGCACGAGCCGCCCGGACGGCGGGTCGACGAGGAGCACGAAGCCCCGCTCCGCGCGGGGAAACGCCGCCAGGAGGCCGTCGAGCAGCCGCGGCAGCACCTCGTCGAGCGACAGCGACGAGCCGATCGCCCGATGGAGGCCGAAGAGGGCCCGCAGTTTCGCCTCGGCCTGCGGACCGAGCGGCTGGTCGGCCACGGGCCGCAACACGTCGATCTCGGAGAGGATCATCGAGGCCTGCCCGGCCGCGGCGTCGAGGTCGACGAAGTCAGCGGAATCGCTGTCGGTGGCGGCGGCAGCCGCGGGAACGGTCCGCGCGGTGGCCCGCGACGACTTCAGGAACACGATCCGGTGGCCGCACACGTCGATCTCGTCGCCGTGCTCGAGCGGCTGCCGGACGAGGAGCGGCCGGCCGTTGACCGTCGTGCCGTTACGGCTCTGCAGGTCCTCGACGTGGTGCCGCCCGCCGACGAGAGTGACCGCAGCGTGCTGGCGGCTCACGGCCGGCGCGTCGAGCACCACGTCGCAGCCGGGATGGCGGCCGATCACGACCCGGCCGGCGGCGAGCTTGAAACGCCGGCGGCCGGAATCGCCGTGCAGTTCGAGCAGGGGCACGAGTCGGCTCCGTCGTGGACCGCGGCGGCCGGCCGCGGCGGGGCCGCCGGCAACCGCAATTGCCGATGCGCGGCGCAACGGGTAACCTCGCCGTTGACCCGCTTCGGCAGCATACCGCCGGGCGGGCCGACGTGCCGCGGCGCTCACGGAAACGGCGAGCCCGCGGCGTCCGTTGGGGAATGGTGTAACGGTAGCACGACTGGCTCTGAACCAGTTAGTCTAGGTTCGAATCCTAGTTCCCCAGTCTTTATCTCTCACGCGCCGAGGGGCTTGCCTTGAAGCGGGGTCACACGTCCTCCTCACGCGCCGAGGGGCTTGCCTTGAAGCTGGGTCACCCGTCCTCCTCACGCGCCGAGGGGCTTGCCTTGAAGCGGGGTCACGATTCCTCGCACGCGTCGAGGGGCAGGTGAGTGACGTCGCCCGGCACCGGGTGCTTCTCGTCGACGATCAGCCGATGATCGGCGAGGCGGTCCGCCGGCTCGTGGCGGACGAGCCCGACATCGCCCTCGAGTACTGCCGCGACGCCGACGCGGCCCTGGCGGCGACCGCCGCCTTCGCCCCGACGGTGATCCTCCAGGATCTCGTCATGCCGGGCGTCGACGGCCTCGACATGGTGCGGCGGCTCCGCTCGCTGCCCGCCACGGCCGACGTCCCGGTGATCATGCTGTCGGCCCGCGAGGAGCCGATCGTCAAGGCCCAGTTGCTCGAGGCCGGGGCCAGCGACTACCTGGTGAAGCTGCCCGACCGCGTCGAGCTCGTGGCGCGGATCCGCGTCCACTCCGAGGGCTACCGGCGGCTGCTCGAGCGGAACGCGGCGTTCGCGGCCCTGGAAAAGTCGCTCGCCGAGCTCCAGGAAGAGCGGGAGAAGTCGGAGCGGCTCCTCCTCAACGTGCTGCCCGAACCGATCGCCGCCCGGCTCAAGGAGGGCGAGGCCACCATCGCCGACGCCTGTCCGTCGGCCACGGTGCTGTTCGCCGACCTGAGCGGGTTCACGGAGTACTCGGGGCGGGTCGATGCCCGCCAACTTGTGGGCCTGCTGGACGAGATCTTCTCGGCGTTCGACCGGCTGGCCTCCGCCGTGGGCGTGGAGAAGATCAAGACGATCGGCGACGCCTACATGGCCGTGGCCGGCGTGCCGGTCGCCCGCTCCGACCACGCCGACGCGGTGGCCCTCATGGCCCTCGGCATGCTGGACGCCTTCCGCGACCTCGTGCAGGCCAGGGGAGTGGCCCTCGAACTGCGGATCGGCATCCATTCGGGGTCGGTGGTGGCCGGCGTCATCGGCCGGCACAAGTTCAGCTACGACCTGTGGGGCGACACCGTCAACACGGCCAGCCGCATGGAGTCACACGGGGAGCCCTCGCGGATCCACGTCTCGCCGACGACCCGGGCGCTGCTCGGCGACCGGTTCCGCTTCGCGGACCGCGGCGAGATTGCCGTGAAGGGCAAGGGCCCGATGGCGACCTCCTTCCTCCTCGGCCGCTCCTGACCCTCTCTCCACCTTCTGCCGCCCCGGCTGGCTGCTACACGCCTCCCATGCGTGACGCCCCATCGCCCGACGAGCCGGGGGGTCGGGGAAAGTCGAGGCGAGCTGGCGACCGTGCCTCGAAGCCGAGGCTTTCACCGCCCCCCGGCGGCCCATCGGCCGGCTCAATGCCACCGCCTCAGCCAGCCGCGGCGCCAGAAAAACACCACCATGCCCACCGTCGTCGCCACCATGATGCCGATGGCCACGAGGTTGCCGTAGCGGAAGTTCAGCAGCTGCATGTTCCACGGCGACTCCGTGTTGAAGTTCATGCCGTAGTAGCCGGTGATGAAGGTCAGCGGCATGAACAGGGTGGCGATCACCGTCAGCACCTTCATGACGTCGTTCATCCGGTTGTTGAGACTCGCCAGGTAGATGTCCCGCAGGTCGCTGCCGATCTCGCGATAGCTCTCCAGCAGGTCGAGCAGTTCCATCGTGTGAT
>JBJTHX010000092.1:0-3085 GCA_046094745.1 Planctomycetia bacterium | reverse complement strand
CCAGCCGCTTGGCGACGTCCTGCTTGTTCTTCGGGTGGATGTCCTTGCCCTCGCCGATGTCGATGATCACGGCCTCACCGCCGTTGGGCACGGCCTTCATGGTCATCGTCTGCGCCTCGCGCAACTCGGCCCACTCGCTGTCGCCCGGCTCGCTCTTCTGTTCCTTGTGGGCGGCCAGTTGCACCCAATAGAACGGGAAGTCGCCCAGGCCCCACTCCTCCCGCCAAGACGTGATCATGAACGGGAACAGCTCCCGGTACTGGTGGGCGCGGCCGACGTTCGTCTCGCCCTGATACCAGATCACGCCCCTGATGCCGTAGCCGATCGACGGCGACAGCACGCCGCAGTGGATGTTGGCCGGGCGCTGGTTGATCGGCATCTTCTTCTCGTCCGGTTTCTCCGCCGACTCCAGCTGCAGCCAACGGTCGTGGATCGCCTTGAGCCGCGGGTGTGCGGCGAGCTTGTCCCTCCGCACCCAGGCTTCGGCGGCGCTGCCGCCCCAGGCGTTGTCGATCAGTCCCACGGGAACGCCGAGCGTCTGATGGATCTGCCGACCGAAGTAGTAGCCCACGGCCGAGAAGTCACCGACGGTCTCGGGCGAGCAGGTCTGCCAGGCCCCGGTGAAGTTCCACTGCGGTTTGTGCGTGCCGACAGCCGGCACGGTGATGAGGCGGATGTTCGGATACTTGGCCGTGGCCGTCTCGATGTCGGGATCCTTCGACCGGTTCACGCTCCACCACATGTTCGACTGGCCGGAGCAGAGCCAGACCTCGCCGATCAGCACGTCGCCGAAGGTGACGGTGTTCCTGCCCTTGACCGTGAGCGTGTGCGGGCCGCCGTATTCGACCACCGGATCGAGCATCACGTGCCACGTGCCGTCGCCGGCGGCCTGCGTGGAGTGGGACTGCTTGCCGAACGTGACCGTGACCGCCTCGCCGGGCTCCGCCCTGCCCCACACCTTGTTCCGAATCCCCTGCTGCAGAACCATGTGGTCGCCGAACATGTTGTTGAGCGACACGTCGGCGCGGGCGGCGGAGCAGGTGACGACGAGGGCGAGGAACAGGTACGGCAGGCGGCACATGGGCGAAAACCTTGGAACAAGGGTACGGCGGCGTCCTGGAGAGAATACCGGCGAAAACGGCGGCCCGAAACCCGCGGCTGCCCGGGCTGGCCTGGTTGGGCACGGTCTGCAAACGGCACCGGCCGGAGGACTTCGCAGTCCTCCGGCCGGTTGTGAGTACGCGGTAAGACCGGCTGCCGATCAGGCGGCCGGCTTCTTCAGGAAGCTGATGATCAAGGGCAGCAGCGCTCCGATGATCGCCGACAGTCCGCCATTGGCGACGTTGCCGCCGCCGAGGAGGCCGCCGAGGGCGGGCACCAGGCTCGGCAGGACCTGGCCGCCGATGCCGCCGCCGACGAGGCCGAGAATCGAGTTGAGCACCGGGCCGAGGCTGCGGTTCTTGAGCAGCGCGCCCACGATGTTGCCGCCGGCGCTGCCGGCGATCAGGCTGATCAGCCAGCTGATGATCTGGGGATCCATAGTCGGTTGAACCTTCGAAGGAGTCGGCACGGCCGGCCCCTCCGCCGGGGGCAGGAACCGTGTCTCCCGGAAAAGTCGGCCGCCCGCCCCGGCATCGTGCAGGCGTTTCTCGCGTTTTGCCCCGGGGAGGGTAAGGTGGGGGCCGGTTGTGACGAGAGGAGGAGTCGTGCCATGCAAGACGCACCGTCCACGCCGCCGCACCGAGCCGCCCCGGAGGGCGGGTCGCGATCCGCGGCCTCTGAGGTCTGGGTGCCGCTCGTCGCCCTCGGCCTGTTGGGCGCCGCCGTGTGGTTCGGAACCGCCCGGGCACCCGCACCGCAGCGGCCGTCGGACGCGCCGGCTGCCGTGCCGGCCGCGGTCGATCCGCTGCCGAGTTGGAACAACGCACCGGTCAAGCGGGCGATCCTCGACTTCGTCGCGGCCGTGACCCGCGCGGGCGCGGACACGTTCGTGCCCGTGGCGGAGCGCGTGGCGGTGTTCGACCACGACGGCACCTTGTTTTGCGAGAAGCCGCTCGCCCAGGCGATGTTCCTCGTCGAGCGGGTGAGAGAACTCGTGAAGCAGAGGCCGGAGTTAGCCGAGGAGGAGCCTTATGCGACGATGCTCGCAGGCGATGTCGCCTTCATTCGCAGGCTCGGTCCGCGATTCGTCACCGACGCGGTGTTCACCGCGATCGCCGGCCTGAACGAAGAAGAGCTCGAGGCGGAGGCCCGCGCATTCGTTCGCTCGGCCCGGCATCCCGTCTTCGACGTGCCCCTGAACGAGACGGCCTACCAGCCGATGCGCGAGCTCGTGGCGCTGCTCGAGTCACGCGGCTTCACGATCTGGCTCTGCTCGGCGAGCGGCGTCCATTTCCTCAGGCCCGCAGCCGAGGAGTGGCACGGCATCGCGGCGGAGCGGGTGATCGGCTCGCGGCCGCGGGCGGTGCTCCGCGAGGCGGCCCCGCCCGGGGAGGGACAGCCGTCTCGGCCGACGCTCGAGCTGTTGATTGAACCCGAAGTCGATATCTTCAATGAGGCCGACCGTAAGCCCCTGAGTATTGCCGAGCGGATCGGCCGGCGGCCGATCTTCGCCGTCGGCAACGTGGGCACCGGAGGCGACATCGCCATGCTCCGCTGGTCGCAGTCGGCGGACCGGCCCACCCTGCAGCTTCTCGTGCTCCACGACGACGCCGAGCGGGAGATGGCCTACGGCGAACCGACGAACGCCTCGCTGACCGCCGCGGAGAAGTATGGCTGGCAGGTGGTGCGGATGGCGAGCGACTGGAAGACCGTGTTCGCGCGGCCGCTCACGCGGCAGGCCGCGGCTGCGACCACGGCCCCGAAGGCCCTACCTACGAGCATGCAGCCGCCAGCCGCTCCGACCGATTCGACGGCTGCCGCCCCCGTGCCCGCCGAGGCCCCGCCGCCCGTCCGGTGGGAGGAGGAGATCGCGGCTTTCGAGCGGCTCGACCGCGACTCGCCGCCGCCGACCGGAGGCGTCTGCCTGCTCGGCTCGTCGAACATCAGGCAGTGGACGACGCAGGCCGACGATTGCCCGGGGCTG
>JBJTHX010000091.1:0-3555 GCA_046094745.1 Planctomycetia bacterium | reverse complement strand
CCGGCCTGATGCTGGCCGAGGCGCTCGAGCAGGCGATCGCGCCGTCGTTCTACGGGGAGTTCGGCAAGGGGCTCGTGCACATTCTCGGCCACAGCCACGGGGCGAAGGTGGCGACGGTGGCCACGCTGGAGATGGGCGACTTCTACCCGGTCTCCCACCTGACCCTCTTCGACTCGCCCGAGACCGGGCCCATCAAGCCGCATCCGTTCATCAACTCGCTGCCACTCGGCGTTCCGGGCATCGGTGGCGGTGAGAACTTCGTCTGGCGCTACCTCCAGGAGCTGGAGGCGACCTCGGGCATCAGCCGGCTCCCGGTGAGCGATCGGTCGCCGACGTCCGGGACGTTCGTGGACAACTACTTCTCCCAGACGGGCTTCGGCGCCCCGTTCAGCGGATACACCGGGCTGGGCGAGGTGGTCGACGTGCAGTTGCGGCCCGCCGAGCTCTACAACAATCCGTCCACGGGCATCCTCGGCGACCTGGGCGCCATGTTCTCGTCGCACGACTACCCGCCGGCCTGGTACGGCCAGGCGAGCCTGCAGAACCCATCCGGCCCCGCCAATACGCAGAACGGCCTCGACTGGTCGCCGCTCGTCGACCCGCTGGCGTCCCTCGTGCTGGCGAGCACCTACGACCAGTTCCCGCAGTCGGGCACGGCGACCCGCGGGGAGTTCGTCCGGCGGCAGTTCGAACTCGCCCCGGGCGGCGCGGCCGCGGCCGTGCCGGTGACCTCGTTCCCGCTCGCCTACGGCGTCCAGCCGACGATCGGCGAGGTGACCGACACCGGCACGACGATGACCCTCGGCGTCGACGGCGACACGCCCCTGTCGATCGCCAACGTCGCCTTCCAGCCCTTCGGGATGGACGCGACCGAGAAGCCGATGGCCACGGGCCTCGAACTCGACGTCTCCTTCGCAGGCGTCGATCCGGGGGAGACGGTGCAACTGGTCGTCTCCCTGCACGGCACCGGCGCGCTCGACCTCGACACGGTCTTCGGCGACCTCTACGTCTCGAAGACCACGGGCCTGGTCACGATCCCCCTGCTGACGCTCGACGGCAACGCCTCCGGGCCGGGGCCACGGATGGCGACCGTGAGCCTCGACGTGTTCCGCAACCAGACCCTCGTGCAGGGCGGGTTCGCGACCCCGGCCAACCCGGTTCCGCAGCTCGTCTTCAGCCTGATCGGCTCCCGCGGCGCGGAGGCCACGGCGACGGTGTCGCGGATGCGGCAGTTCGGCACACCGACGACGCCCGCGCCGTGAGCGGTCAGACCCGCAGGTGCCGGCCGGCCCAGCCGGGGCACAGGCGGGTGGCCGCGTCGCCCACGGCGTAGCAGGCGTAGTAGAGCGAGACGATCGCCAGCGCTGCCGGCACGGCGAGCACGCCCAAGTTCACGCTCCGCCGGTGCCGGAGGATCCGCTTCCAGGCGCGGACCTGCATCCGGCCCGCCCGGCGGGCCGATTCGACCGCGCCGCCGCGGCCCAGCACCCGGTCGAAGAGCAGGTTGTCGCGGCCCCGGGCCAGGCCGCGGAGCAGGAGGTGCCGCAGGCCGTTGGGCGCCGGATGGCTGACGCGGGCGGCCGTGTTGACGAACAGGCCGCGGCCGTCGGCCGTGAGCCGGCGGGCGAGCAGCCGGCAGGCCCCGCGGGAGGTGCCCTCCACCGGCACGAACGGATACGCGATCGCCACCTCGCGACGGAAGGCGACGTTGTTGGCGAAGAAGGAGTCCTGCCGCACGAGCACCTCGCGGCCGTCCCGCAGCGGGAAGAACCAGGCCAGCGCCAGCGACTTCGACACCAGGTCGCCCGTGTCGAGGAAGCAGTTGCCGCAGACCACCTCGACTTGCGGGTCGTCGAACGAGCCGATCAGCCGCGGCAGCCAGCCCGGCTCCGGGATCACGTCGCTGTCGAGGAACACGACGAACTTGCCCCGGGCCTCCCGCACGCCGAAGTTCTTCTGCTCGTAGTAGCCGCGGCCGCTGCCGGCCAGGAACCGCAGCTCGGCCCGCGCGGGAACGGCCGGCATGCAGCCGGCGACGAACTCCCGCACGCCCGCCTCCGGGATCTTCCGGTCGTCGAAGATCACGAGGATCTCGAAGTCGTGATCCCCGGCGGCCGGGGCGGCCGGAAACGCCGCGATCTGCCGCGTCAGCTCGGCGAGCATCGCCGCGCAGCGATCGGCCTCGGCCAGTTGGATGTTCTCCCACTCGATCACGATGCTGGCGAGGCGGCCGGCGGCATTCACGGGTTCTGCTCCTGGGGTGGCCATGCGGCCGCGGGGCGTCAGGCCGCGCGGGCCGCGGGAATCGGGATGGCACGGACTTCGGCGGCGGAGAGCGGCACGGTGCCCTCCATGCCCACGCGGATCATCTGACGGCGGATGCCGCGGCCGCTGGCATAGGCGGCCACGAGCGCGGGCAGGCCGAAGCGGAAATGCGGCACGCGGGCGTTCTCGCCCAGCGCCGCCGCCGCGGCGCCGAGCCGCCGGTGGCCGAGCTGCGTCTTGAGGTGCCGCACGATCTGGGAGCGGACGGCGAGCGAGTGCCGGGTCATGAGCCCCGGATGGAGCTCCATCAGGTCGCCGAGGGCACGGACGAACCCGGTGGCGGGCGCGGAGATCGAGTCAGCCGACTCGTGCTTCGTCCAGTCGACCGTGTCGACGACCCGGGCCCAGCCGGTCGTGTCGTCGGGCCGGTGCCCCATGGCGAGCTTGAGCAGCACCTCGCGGTCCTGCATCCGCTGGAGCCGCGCGGCCCAGGGGAACCGCAGCGCCACGCCGCGCCGCAGCGTGATGCTCGATCCGCCGAGGTACAGGGCGTGCCACATGTGGAGTTCCTCGAGCCACGCCCCGTCGAGCCGCTTGTCGCGATTGACGCTCGCCACCGCGTCGGCCGGCCGCTGGACGCGGAAGGAACTCAGCACGAGATCGACGCCGGGCTCCGCGGCCAGGATCGCGAGCACGTTCTGCAGGCGGTGCGGCAGGTACGCGTCGTCGGAGTCGAGGAACGTGACCACCGGGGCGCGGGCCAGCGACACGCCGACGTTGCGGGCCTCGTTGGCCCCCCGCCGCCGGTCGAAGCGATGCACGCGGATCCGCGGGTCGCCCAGCCGCCGGCAGAACTCCGCCGAGCCGTCGTCGGAGGCGTCGTCGACGACGATGTGCTCGAAGGCGGCGACCGACTGCGACCGCGTGCTCTCCAGCGCGCGGGCGAGCGTCTGGCGCCGATTGAAGGTCGGCGTGACGATCGAGATCAAAGGTCGAACGGACATCCGCGGTGAACCCCACCGGAGCCTGGCATCGGGGATAGCGGGGGAAGACGGTAGCAAGACGCCCGCGCCGCCGCGAGGCCAGCCAACGCCGAAGCCTCCGGGCTTGGCGAGGCCCACCCAGCTACGCCATCGCCGGGGGCGGGCCGTATCCGAACTCGTTACAGAAGCGGGCGATCCTGTGCTGCCAATCGGCGTCGAGGCCCGCCAGGTAGCGGCGGTGTTCGGGCCTGTCCCGCCATTTCTCCACCGATACCGACCGGATCCTGACGCCAAGCCGGTTCTCAGT
>JBJTHX010000090.1:0-13135 GCA_046094745.1 Planctomycetia bacterium | reverse complement strand
CCCTGGCGCCCAATCCGCCGTGGGGCGGCCCATGCCCTGTCGCCGGACGCTCGCTCGATGCTGCCTGCGCTTCGGCATCCAGGCCTGCGCTGGTCAGCAACGCCGGCTCTCAGGGCACGGGCAGCCCCCCGCCTGCCGCTCGTATTCGCGCCGGCGCCGCCGTCCCGGCGTCGACTCCAGGTGACGGTCGCCGAGGTCAGCCAGGTCGGCGGAGCGATCGTCGGCCGCGACCTGCAGAAGGCGGCCCAGGCCCGGGCCGCGCTCCTGGCCATCGACCCCGAGGAGATCGTCGAGCGGCTCCAGACCGCCGGCAACCTCTACGCCAATGGCACCGTGACCGTCGGCGACACGAAGCAGTCGCCCGAAGACTTCGTGAAGTGCCAGTCGGCCACGACGGGGCTGCCCGAGAGCCTGTGCCGGGCCAACATGCAGAAGAACATGTTCGTGCTCTCGAACATGGACCGCATCCTCGACGCCCTGTCCCGCGGGCTCGATACGAAGATTCTCTGGCAGGGATACGGCACCGAGCACCGCGGCGTGACGGTCAGTTACCAGGCCCAGTCGCCCGTGCTCGGCCTCGTGCTCCCGTCCAATTCCCCCGGCGTGCACACGCTCTGGCTGCCGGTGATCGCGCTCGGCGTCGGGCTCGTCATGAAGCCGGGCAGCCAGGAGCCGTGGACGCCCTACCGGATGGCGGCCGCGATGGTCGAGGCGGGCATCCCGGCCGAGGCGATCGGCCTCTACCCCGGGGCCACCGACGTGGGGGCCGGGATCCTCACCGGCTGCCGCCGCAGCATGATCTTCGGCAGCGCGAAGACAGTCGAGCAGTATCGCGGCAACCCCGGCGTGCAGGTCCACGGGCCGGGCTTCTCGAAGATTCTCCTCGGCGACGACTGCGTGGACGACTGGGAGCGGCACCTCGACATGATGTGCGAGAGCGTGGCCATCAACAGCGGCCGCGGCTGCATCAACGCCTCGGCGATCTACGCCAGCCGGCACACGCAGGCCATCGCCGCGGCGGTCGCGGAGCGGCTCGGGCCGGTCGAGGTGAAGCCGCCCAACGACCCCGAAGCCAAGCTCGCCGCGTTCACGATCCCCGGCGCGGCGAAGGCGATCTGGGGGCAGATCGAGGCGGGCCTGAAGGCCCCGGGCGTGACCCACGCCACCGCCGCCTACGGCGACCGGCTCGTCGAGGGCGAGCGGTGCGGCTGGCTGCGGCCCACGGTCGTCCACTGCGCGAGCCCGGAGCCGGAGATCGCGAAGGCCGAATACATGTTTCCGTTCGTGAGCGTCGTCCAGTGTCCGCAGGAGCGGATGCTCTCTTGCGTCGGCCCCACGCTCGTCTGCACGGCCGTGACCGCCGACGCGTCGTTCCAGCGGCAGCTCGTCGACTGCACGCACATCGACCGGCTCAACCTCGGGGCCATCCCCACGACGAAGCTCGACTGGCTTCAGCCGCACGAGGGCAACATCATCGACTTCCTCTACCGGTCGCGGGCCCTGCAGATGGCGGAGGCGACCGCCGCGCGACGGATGCCTTCCGCCGCGGCGGCCCGGTGAGCGAGGCCCCGATGGCGGCGCAGGATCGCAACCCGCCGGCGGCATTCGAGTTCCGGGGCGGCCCGCGGCTCGTGGTCGGGCCGGGCACGCTCGGCCGGCTGGGCGAACTGGCCCGCGAACTCGGCGGCACGCGGGCGCTCGTGACGAGCGACCCGGGGATCGTGGCCGCCGGCCATGCCGCCGCGGGGCTGCGGGCCCTGGAAGCCGCGGGGGTGATCACGACGCTGTTCAGCGACTTCGGCGAGAACCCCACGACGACCCAGGTCGAGGCCGGCACCGCGGCGGCCCGCGAGTTCCGCCCCGACCTGCTCGTCGGCCTCGGCGGCGGCAGTTCGATGGACTGCGCCAAGGCGATCAACTTTCTCCTCTCGTGCGGTGGCCGCATGCACGACTACAAGGGCCGCGGCACGGCCACCGGGCCGCTGCTGCCTGCGATCGGAGTGCCCACGACGGCCGGGACCGGCAGCGAGACGCAGTCGTTCGCGCTCGTGACCGATGCCGCGACAGGCATGAAGATGGCCTGTGGCGATCCGCGGGCCGCGTTCCGCGTGGCGATCCTCGACGTCACCCTCACGCTCACCCAGCCGGCCGCGGTGACCGCCCTCACCGGCGTCGACGCGGTGGCCCATGCCGTGGAGAGCCACGTCAGCCGGGCGGCGACGCCGGCCTCGCAGGTCTTCTCCCGCGAGGCGTGGCGGCTGTTGGCGACGAACCTGCCGCGGGTCCTGGCCGACGGTGGCGACCTGCCCGCCCGTGCGGCCGTGCAACTCGGGGCCGCCTGGGCCGGGCTGGCGATCGAGAACTCGATGCTCGGCGCGGCCCACGCGCTCGCCAATCCGCTCACCGCGAGCCACGGCGTCGTCCATGGCCAGGCCGTCGGCATGATGCTGCCGCACGTCGTGCGGTTCAACGGCCGCGCCTGCGGCGCCGGCTATGCCGAACTCCTGGCCGACCTCGGCATCGAGTCGCCGGCCGCGGCGGCGGGCGACCGGCTGGCCGGCTGGCTCGAGGATCTGCTGGCCACCGCCCGGCTCGCGCCCACGCTCGCGGGGCTGGAGATCAGGGCGGCCGACACCGCCGCCCTCGCGGCGGACGCGGCGACCCAGTGGACCGGCGGCTTCAATCCCCGGCCGGTCTCGCCCGCCGATTGTGCCACGCTCTACGAGGCCGCGCGATGAACCGCGCCGCCGCCATCGCACTCGCATTCGCGGTGGCGGCGGCCCCCGTGACCGCCGCCGACCCAGCGGCCGACGCCGCGCCGGCCGACGCCTGGCTGCTGGCCCGCGGCACGCTCGCCGGCACCGGCCGCTCGGCCGGCTCGCTCGACCTGCCGCTCGCCGAGGCCTGGCACCGCGAGTTCGAGAAGACGGCCTTTGGCGCGGTGCCGGTGATCGCCGACGGCACGATCTACCTCGGCGACCTCGACGGCACGTTCCACGCCCTCGCGGTCGCCGACGGCACGACGCGGTGGTCGTTCAAGGCCGAGGCGGCCGGCTTTCCTTCGGCGGCCGCCGTGTCGCCCGATCCGGCCCTGCCGCTGGTCGTCGTGGGGGACGACACGGGCGTGGTGCGGGCCTTCGCCGCGGCCACGGGCAAGGTCGTCTGGGAGTACGAGACCGACGGCGAGATCTCGGGCGGGCCGACGATCCTGCCGGCGGCCGGGGGTGGCGGCCGCGTGCTCGTCGGCTCGCAGGACGCCTCGCTCGCCTGCCTGAACCTCGCCGACGGCAAGCCACTCTGGAAGCATTCGATCGCCGATCAGATCCGCTGCTCGCCGACGGTCGCCCGCACCGCCGCGGGCGACCGCGTGTTCATCGCCGGCTGCGATGGCAAACTGCACGTCATCGACGCCGCCGACGGCGCGGAACGGGCGGCCGTCCCGATCGGCGGCCCGACGGGCACGACGCCGGGGGCGGCTGACGACCGGGTGTTCTTCGGAACGGAAGGGGGCGGCTTCTTCGCGATCGACTTCCTGCGCGGGGAGTCCGCCTGGACCGTGCCGCCCGCGGCCGGGCCGTCGAGGCGTTCGCCCGGGCCGATGGAACGCGGAAGTGGCGGCAGCCGATGCGGGGCCGCGTCGACGCGTCGCCGGTGGTCGTCGCGGTCCAGAACGCCGCGCGGCGGGTGCCGGCGGCGGTCGTCGCCGACGCGGCGGGCACGGTGGCGGCGCTCGATGCGGCGACCGGCGAGCCGCTCTGGCAGTTCGACGCCGGTGGCGGGTTCGACGCGGGAGCCGCGGTCGCCGACGGCCGCGTGGTGATCGCCTCCGCGAAGGGCACGGTCTGGTGCTTCGGGAGTCCGCGCTGACGCGGCCGGTGTTTGACCCGCGCCAGTGGCCAAGGTAGCGTTCAAGCAGGACGCGAGGCTTCATTCTCGTCTCCCGCGCGGCCCGCCATCTCCCCCGCTTCCGGAACAGCATCATGCTCCGCCCGCCCGCCCGGCTTCGCCTCGCCCTGTTGGTCGTCGCCCTCGGAGCCGTCGGCCGGGTCCGGGCCGCCGACGCCCCGGCGGCTCCCGCCGTGCACAAGGTGAAGCTCGTGCCCTTTCGGGTGGAGGCCCGCATCGAGGGAATCTTCGAGTCGCCCGCGATGGCCGAGGTCCGCCTCGAACCGAAGCGCTGGTCGCAGTTCATCGTCGCGGAGGCGGTGCCGCACGGCACGCGGGTCGGCAAGGGCGACGTGCTCGTGAAGATCGAGACCGACAAGCTCGACGAGGCGATCCACGACCAGGAGATCGGCGGGCGGATCACCGCCCTGGCCCACGCCCTCATGGAGCGGGAACTGGCAGCCCTGGAGAAGGCCACCCCGCGGCAGTTGGACCTGGCCCGCCGGGCCCGACGGATCGCCGAGGAAAATCGGAAGCGGTACGAGGACAAGGAACGGGAACTCGCCACGGCGACCAATGACCTGGGGCTCGCCTGGTCGAAGCAGAGCCGGGAGAACGCCGAGGAGGAACTCGCCCAACTCGAGAAGATGTACGAGCAGGACGACCTCACCGAGGAGACGGAGGCGATCGTGCTCAAGCGGGCCCGGTTCCAGGCCGAAGTCGCCCGCTTCTTCGAGCGGCTGGCCAAGGACGAGCACGAGCGGGCCGCCACGCTCGACCTGCCGCGGGCGCTGGAGTCGGTCCGACTCGCCGCGGAGGCCGCGGTCCTCGACAACGACCGGGCCGAGGCGGCCCTGCCGCTGACCCTCGACAAGCTGCGGCTCGAACTGGAGAAGACGGCGAACGAGCGCCGCAAGGCGGCCGAGCAGCTCGCGGAACTGAAGGCCGACCGCCACGGGCTGCCGATCACCGCCCCCGCCGACGGCGTCGTCTACTACGGCCGCTGGCGGCAGGGCAAATGGATCGACGGCGACGCCGCCGCACAGCGTCTACGGCCCGGCGGCCAGCTCGACCCGCGCGAGACCGTGATCACGGTCGTCGGGCCCGGCAAGCTCCACCTGCGGGCGATCGTCGCGGAGAAGGACCTCGGCCGCGTGCCGGTCGCCGCGGCGACGCGGATCCTGCCGCGGGCCTTCCCCGAGCCTCCGCTCGCCGGCCGGGTGCGGTCGGTGGCGCCGGTGCCGGTCGGGCCCGGCCGATTTGAAGCGGTGATCGACCTGGTGGACGACCCGCCCCGACTGGTCGCGGGCATGGAGGCCGACGTCCGCGTCACCGCGGACCAGCGGGCCGAGGTGCTGGCGGTGCCGCGGAAGGCCGTGTTCACCGACGAGTTCGACGACGGCCGCCGCTATGTGCTCGTGTCCACGGGCGCGGGTCAGGAGCCGATGAAGCGGACCGTGACGGTCGGCCGGTCGAACGACGAGTTGACCGAGATCACCGCGGGGCTGTCCGTCGGCGAGGAGATCCTGCTCGACAAGCCAAGCCCGGCCGCGGCAAAACAGGACCAGGCGGCCGCCAAGCCGGAAGCCGCCGCGAAACCCGAGGCCGCCAAGCCCGACGCTGCCGCCGCGCCGGTCAAGGAAGCCCCCAAGCCGGCGGCCGACGCCCCGAAGTGACACCCCTCTCCATGCGAGCACGCGGCAGGATGCGCGTCGCGGTCGCGGCCGGCCTGGCCCTGGCGATGCCGTGGCCCGGCGTGGCCGACGAACCGTCGCCCGCCGCCGTCGCGCCGCGATCGCTCGCCGAGACGGGCCCGCGGGCCGGGGCCGTCGAGCCGGTGACGGCGGCCGAACTGGCCGCGGCGATCGACCGCGGCGTGGCCTATCTGCTCGACGCCCAGCGTGCCGACGGCTCCTGGGGCTCGGCCGACAACACGAAGGGGGGCGTGGACATCTACGCGCCGCCGCCCGGCGGCCACCATGCCTTCCGGGCCGGCGTGACGGCGCTGTGCGTCTCCGCCGTCGTCGAGTCGGGCCGCGACGACGCGGCCACCCGCGCGGCCATCGACCGCGGCGAAGCGTGGCTGCTGGAGCGGCTGCCGAAACTCCGCCGGGCCACGCCCGACGCGCTGTACAACGTCTGGGGGCATGCCTACGGCATCGAGGCGCTGGCCCTGCTCCACGGCCGGCATGCCGGCGACGCCGCCGCCCAGGCGCGGATCCGCGAGTGCATCGCGGGCCAGGTCGAGCTCCTCGACCGCTACGAGACGGTCGACGGCGGCTGGGGCTACTACGATTTCGACGTCGGGTCGAAGAAGCCCGCCGGCAGCCCGAACAGTTTCACCACCGCGACGGTGCTCCTGGCGCTGGCCGACGCCCGCGACCTGGGCGTCGAGGTGCCCGAGCGGCTCTTCGACCGCGGCCTGGCCACGGTCCGCCGGCAGATGAAGCCCGACCGGTCGTACCTCTACGGCGAGCACCACAAGTATCGGCCGCAGCATCCGGTGAACCTGCCGGCCGGGAGCCTCGGCCGCTCGCAGGCCTGCAACGCCGTTCTCCGCCGGCTCGGCGACAAGGAAGTCACCGACGCCGCGACCGTCGCCTGGCTGGAGCGGCTCTTCGCGCGCAACGGCTGGCTCGGCCTCGGCCGCAAGAAGCCGATCCCGCACGAGTCGTGGTTCGCGGTCGCCGGCTACTTCTTCTTCTACGGCCACTTCTACGCGGCCGAGTGCATCGAGTCGCTCCCCGCCGCCCTCCGGCCGCCACTCCAGGACGCGCTCGCCCGCGCCATCCTCCCGCTCCAGGAGCCCAACGGCTGCTGGTGGGACTATCCGTTCTACGACTACCACACGCAGTACGGCACGGCCTTCGCCGTCCGCACCCTCGTCCGCTGCCGCCAGACGGAGTGATCGCTCGAGCAGATTCCAACTGCGTGGAGCGGTTCCGTTGCACAACGAACCAGGGAGGGGAGGGGGTCGGCGAACGCTCGAGGAGCCTATGGCCGCCTCGGCCATCAGCGACGAGACTTTTGCCGCCCCCGAGCCGGCGACACACGTAAGCCCGAGGCTCTCGTCAGCCCTCCCGGTAGAACGGGCTGGCGAGGTAGGCGTTCTTGAGGTGCCGCAGGCCGACGAGGAGCACGGCCGAGGCCGGTAGGGCCAGCAGCACGCCGAAGAAGCCGAACACGTGGCCGAAGGCGAGCAGCGCGAACACCACCGCCACCGGGTGCAGGCCGATCCGCTGCCCCACGATCCGCGGCGTGAGGAAGAAGCTCTCGAGCACCGGCCCGAAGCCGAACACGATCGCCACGACGACGAGGTTCCGCACCGCGCCGTCCTGGAGCGCCGCGACCCGCAGGGCCAGCACGACACCGGTGCCGAAGCCGAGATACGGCACGAAGGCCAGGCCGCCGGCGACCAGCGCGATCGGCAGCGAGAACTCGATGCCGCCCAGCCACAGGGCGGCGGCGTAGTAGGCCGCCAGCAGCCCCATCACCGCCAACTGCCCGCGGAGGAACTCCGCCAGCACGGCGTTGATCTCGCCGGCGATCGCCCGCACCTGCCCGTGGATGCGGCGGGGCACGAGCCGGTCGACACGGGCCACGATGTCGTGCCAATCGACGAGCAGGTAGAAGAGCACGACCGGGATGAGCACCAGGTTGCCGAGCCAGCCGACGAGCGCCAGGCCGCCGGACCGCGCCGAGGCCAGCAGCCGCCCCACCAGGCCCTCGCTCCCCTGCAACTGCTCGGTGAGGAAGGCCTTGAGGGAGACGAAGTCGACGTGCACCTCGCGACCGAGCGTCGCCTCGAGCCACGGGGCCAGCGACGCGTCGAGGCGGTCGAGCAGCGCCGGCACGCGGCCGGCGAGTTCCGCGGCCTCCTTGCGGATCAGCGGCGCCACGATGAGGAACAGGGCCAGAAGAACGACGAACCCCAGCAGCAGCACGAGGGCGACCGCCGCGGCCCGGGGCACGCGGCGCCGCACCAGCCACTCGACCACCGGGTCGAGGATGTAGGCCAGCACGGCACCGGCGAGGAACGGCGTGAGGATCGGGCCCAGCAGCCAGACGATCCACAGCAGGGCCGCGCCGACGGCGAGCCACCAGGCGGACTGGAGTCGATCGGAAGGCGAAGGCATCGAGACCTCGGGAGCGCCCGCGGCGGGGCGGGCTCATGATATCCTCGGGCCTCCTCCCATGGCCTGGCATCAAACCGAACTGCGGCTCGCGCCGCGTCACCGCGGGTTTCATCTCGTCACCGCCGAGGTCGAGGCGGCCCTGCGCGGCATGCCCCGGTTCCGGGTCGGCCTGCTGCACGTGTTCATCCGGCACACGTCGGCCAGCCTGTCGATCAACGAGAACGCCGACCCGGACGTGCCCCGCGACCTGGAGGCGGCGGTGAACGCGATAGCGCCGGAGGATTTCCCCTACGCCCACACGATCGAGGGCCCCGACGACATGCCGGCCCACGTCAAGGCGTCGCTCCTCGGCTCGTCGGTCACCGTGCCGATCGGCGCCGGCCGCCTGCTGCTCGGCACCTGGCAGGGCATCTACCTGTGCGAGCATCGCGACCGCGGCGGGCCGCGGTCGCTCGTGCTCACGGCCCAGGGCGAGATCGAGTGATGGATCCCGCCTCCCCCGATCACGACGGTCCGCGCCCCGCGTTCGACGCCGAGCGGTTCCGCCGTGAGGCCCGGGAGGTCGTCGACTGGATCGCCGACTACTGGCGCTCCCTGGAGACGCGGCCGGTCGCACCGCGGATCGAGCCGGGCGCGGTGCGGCGGCGGCTACCCGCCCGCGCACCCGAGGATCCCGAGCCCCTCGCCGCCGCGCTCGCCGACCTGGAGCGGGTGATCCTCCCGGGCCTCGTCCACTGGCAGCACCCCGCGTTCTTCGGCTACTTCCCGGCGAGCGCCTCGGGCCCGTCGATCCTCGGCGAAGTGCTCGCCGCCGGCCTCGGGGTGCAGGGGAGGCTGTGGGCGACGTCGCCGGCCTGCACGGAACTGGAGACCTTGTGCGTCGACTGGCTCCGCGAACTGCTCGGCCTGCCGGAGCGGTTCGCCGCCACGGGGCCGGGCGGCGGCGTGATCCAGGACTCGGCGTCCAGCGGCACGCTGTGCGCCATCCTCGCGGCCCGCGAGCGGGTCGGCGGACCGCGGGCGGGCCGGCCGTTGACGGCGTACTGCTCCGTCGACGCCCACTCGAGCGTCGAGAAGGGCCTGCGGATCGCGGGGCTCGACACGACGGGCCTGCGCCGGATCCCCGTGGACGCCGCCGGCCGGATGGATGCGGCCGCCCTGGCCGCGGCCCTCGACGCCGACGCCGCGGCCAACCGGCTTCCCTTCTTCGTCGCGGCCACGGTGGGGACCACGGCCGCCGGGGCGTTCGACCCGGTGCCGGACATCGCCGCCGCCGCGGCCCGTCACGGCGCCTGGCTGCACGTCGACGCCGCCTGGGCGGGCACGGCGGCGATCTGCCCGGAGTTCCGCGGTCCGCTCGTGGCGGGGGCCGACCGGGCCGACAGCTGGGGCTTCAATCCGCACAAGTGGATGCTCGTGAACTTCGACTGCCACGTGCTCTGGGTGGCCGACCGCGGTCCGCTCGTCGCCGCGCTCTCGATGAAGCCCGACTACCTGGGGAACGCGGCCACGGAGAGCGGCGGGGTGATCGACTACGCCGACTGGCAGGTGCCGCTCGGCCGCCGTTTCCGGGCGCTGAAGCTCTGGCTGACGCTGCGGATGCTGGGCGCGGAGGCCATCCGCCGGCACGTCCGCGACCACGTCGCCTGGGCCCGCGAGTTCGCCGCCCTGGTGGCGGCCGATCCGCGTTTCGAACTGCTGCGTGAGCCGGCCCTGTCGCTCGTCTGTTTCGCCCTGCGGGCGGGCGACGCGGCGACGGCCGCGCTCCAGGAGCAGGTCAACGCGGGTGGAACGCTGTTCCTCAGCCACGCCCGCGTCGCCGGCCGCCACGCCCTCCGCCTGGCGATCGGCGGCGCGATCACCGACCGCCGCCACGTCCTCTCCGCCTGGCAAACGCTCGCCGCCGCCGCTCCCTGACTCGCGGCTCCCCCGAGCATCGGATCTGAGAATCCGGGAAGGCGAGGGGTCGGCGAACGCTCGAGGAGCCTATGGCCGCCGCGGCCATCAGCGACAATCCGCAGGACCGCGAAGCGGCGACTTTTGCCGCCCCGAGCCGGTTGGGCACCAGTCGGGTTGCCCCGGGCGGCGGCAAAGTTCGCCCCTTTCCCCCTAAATGTCACCACCGCTTTTCGCTGTATTTCCAGCACAACTCCTGCCGATTCTGCTGGCGTGAACCATCTTCCCAGGAGCCCCGTACTATTGGCTGCGACCCGACTCGGCGCGGCCGGTTCACGGCCGGCCGGGGCGGGCTCCGACAGCACGGAGCTGCAACCATGGCACGCAATGAAGCACTCTTGAACCTGCGGGCGATCCTCATCCGCCGCCGTGACGCCCTGCGCAGCGCGCTGGCCGGCGACCTGACGCTCCTCAAGGAGTTGCGGAGTGAGTCGCCGGGCGACCTGATCGACGCGGCCTATGATTCGGCCCAGGACGAGATCAGTTCGCAACTGGCCGAGGTGGAGAGCCGCGAACTGGCCAACATCGAGAACGCCCTCGACCGGATGAAGGCCGGGAAGTACGGCCTCTGTGAGGTGTGCAACGACAAGATCCCGATGGCCCGGCTCAACGCCCTGCCCTACGCCACGATGTGCATCGAGTGCCAGCGGGAACTCGAGCGGAGCGGTGGCGGAGCCCTCGGCCGGCGCGAGGAGGCCGAGGAGTCGAGCGAAGAGGCCGTGGGCGGCGAACTGGAACTGTAAGGGTTCCACGCGGCTGCTATCATCGGCGGGTCCCGGCACACCGTGCGAGGCTCCCCGATGAATCGCGGCCTGCTCCACCGCCCGCTCCCCGTCGCGGTCGTCGCGCTGCTGTGCCTGGCCGGACCGTCGCGGGCCGATGAACCGCCCGTTCGGCTCGCGCCCGTTCCGGCCGCGGCCGGCCCGCGGGACCGGGTGGACCCCATGCGGGCCTCCCGGCCGACTTCGGCGGAGCGGGATCGGCTCTATCAGGAGGCGGCCCGCGACGCCGATCACCTCGAGCAACAGGGACGGCAATTGCGGCGGCTCGTGCAGCTCGTGCGGCCCACGGTCGTGCACATCGACGCCACGAAGCCGTTGCAGCGGCCCCGCAACGGCCGGGCCACCGAGGACGAGGCGGGGTCGGGCGTCATCGCCCGGGTGGGCGGCAAGACCGTGGTGCTCACCAACCGGCACGTGGTCAACCGGGCCGAACTCGACGCCATCGTCGTCCGGCTCGACGATGCGCGGGAACTGCGGCCCAAGCGGCTCTGGTCCGATGCCGGCACCGACATCGCCGTTCTCGAACTCGAGGGGGACGACCTCCAGGAGGCCCGGCTCGCGGAGGGCGATCCCGTGCAGATCGGCGACACGGTGCTGGCGATCGGCAGCCCCTTCGGCCTGGCCCATTCGGTGACGCTGGGCATCGTGTCGGCCAAAGGGCGCCGCGACCTGGAGATCGGCGAGGGCAGCGTGCGGTTCCAGGACTTCATCCAGACCGACGCCGCCATCAACCCGGGCAACAGCGGGGGCCCGCTCGTGAACGTCCGCGGCGAGGTGATCGGCCTCAACACCGCGATCGCCAGCAACTCCGGCGGCAACGAGGGCATCGGCTTCGCGATCCCGATCCCGATGGTGATGTTCGTGGCCCGGCAGTTGGTGGAGAACGGCGCGGTCTCCCGCGGCTACCTCGGCGTGACGCTCGACAAGGAGTTCACGCAGCGGGCGGCCGACACACTCGGCCTGGTGCGGCCGGTCGGGGCCCGCGTGGTCGCCGTCACGCCGGGAGCGCCGGCCGAGAAGGCCGGCCTCCGCGGCGACGACGTGGTCATCGAGTTCGACGGCAAGCCGGTCGAGGACGACGACCACCTGATGAGCCTGGTGAGCATGACGCCCGCCGAGAGCACGGTGGAGGTCGTGATCTTCCGCGGCGGCAAGCGGATCACCCTGAAGATTCCCGTCGCCAGCCGCAGCACCTTCGAGTAGGCGGCCGGATCAGGTGGCGGCGGCGGCGGCGGCGAAACTCCGCAGGATGCAGTCCTGCACGGCCGCGGCGTCGCAGCCGACCAGCAGGTCGAGGTTGGGCCGCCACTGGCGGGTCTGGCGGCGGTCGATCACGAGCATGCCGGCGGTCAGCTCGCCGATCGTCTCGACGTCGGCCGCGACCGTGGCCCGCTCGAAGAGTTCGGGGTTCGTGGCCGCCACCAGGGCGACCACGTCGTGCAGGCAGAGCCCTTCGCTGCCCAGGATCTGCCGGTGGGCCCGGAAGGCGTGGGCGAGCATGGGGCGGAGGATGCGGCCGGCCCGCGAGCCGTCGTCCGGCAGCTCGTCGAGCAGGTCGAACCCCAGCAGCACCTGCGACGTGGTCTCGAGGGGTACGAGCGTCCTCGTGAGCGGCTCGCGCAGCACGTGCCGCGCCGCGGCGGGATCGCAGTAGAAGTTGAAGTCGGCCACGGGAGTCGCGCTGCCTGCGGCCTGCACCGAGCCGCCGCAGATCACGACGTCGCCGATGAGTTCGGCGAGCGACGGGTCGCGGGCCAGGACCCGCGACAGGTTGGTCAGCGGCCCGAGGGCGAGGATCGTGATTTCGCGCGGGTGCGCCTTGACGCTCTCCCAGATCACCTTCTCCGAGGAGTGGCCGCCATGCAGGGGGACGTGGGGCAGTTCCACGCCTCCGAGGCCATCCGCGCCGTGCATGCTGAAGGGCCGCGCGGGGAGCACGGCGTCGGCCGCCGCCACGCCCACGCGGGGCAGCCGCGGCGGGTCGAGGAACGCGACGAGCGCCTGGAGGTTGGCGGTGGCCTGCTCCGGCGGCACGTTGCCGCCCACCGCCGTCACCGCCACCACCTCCAGCCGCGGATCGAAGAGGGCCATCGCCACCGCCACGGCGTCGTCGATGCCCGGATCGACGTCGATGATCACCTTGCGGGGCGGCGGCACGGCGGGCTCTCTTGCGGCGATGCGGTCGTGTAGGCTGGCAATCATCAGGCGCGGTCGTCCGCGCGTGGGAAAATCGTATCCGAAACCGGCGGCCGCCGGCACCGCGGCCCGCGCGGAGCGCCGCGGCCAAGGTGTCGGGGTCGGGGGGCGTCGCGGTCATGGCATCGCGGGGCGGCGGTGCCGCCGGACCCCGGTTTCGGATCCGATTTCGCCACGCGC
>JBJTHX010000089.1:0-4173 GCA_046094745.1 Planctomycetia bacterium | reverse complement strand
CAACAACCTGTCGGCACCCGGGCGGCTCGACTTCTCCGGCACCGGCATCCGGGCCCAGGGCCTGCTGACCGGCACCGTCGTCGCCGGCAACACCTTCACCGGCAACAACTACGGCTTCGCCTTCATCGGGGCCCAGAACCTCCGGCTGGAGAGGAACCTCTTCACCCGCAACAACGTCGCCGGCATCTACATCGAGGGAGACAGCCGCGGCAGCGTCCAGACCGGCAACTCCTTCGGTGGACCGCGACAGGACCGCAACAAAGCCCACGTCCTGCGGGCCCGCGGATCGCAATTCGGCGGCCGACCCGTGGTGCCGCGGACGTAAGCGAGCGACGGGGCGTGCGACCGGGGCCGGCTCCATCTCGCGCCCCGCATGCGACGACCCGCCGGCTGCCCAGCGGTTGAACACCGGATGCCCGCTTCGCAGGCGGCGGCGCGGATCCGCCCGGCACGCAGTTGAGGGGCACCCCGCAAAAACCTGCGGATTTAGCCCGCGTGCGCACGCCGCAGGCGATGCGAGGCCTGCCGACAACCGTTCGGCACGGCCTTTGCACCTTTCGGAGGTGTCGGGTGTCGTTGATTCCACCGCCCGATCGCACAAGCCAGAAGGGTGCTCCGCCGCTTGGGTGGGCGCTCCGCCTTCGCCCACCCCAGCGCGGCCCCTTTTCTTCACAGCTCGGCGGCCCTGCATGGCGTGCCGAGTGGGGTCCGCTCAGCGACGGGGTCGCTGGGCGTTGACCGCCTCGGCGACGGACCGTGCGATCTCGTCGGCGAGCCGCTGCCGCTGGGTGATGTCGGCGACGCCGCTGTTCGAGGCCACCAATTTTCCGGCCACCACGGCGGGATTGAAGCCCGCGATCGCCCCGACGGCCACGGTGCCCGGCATCCGCCGGCCCTTGTCGGAACTGTCGAGGATGAAGAAAGGGGCGCCGCCGGCGGTGGCCGGATCCGAGAGCGCGACGTCGATGCCGATCTGCTTGTTGCCCACGCCGAAGCCGATCGCATTGCGGGCCGCGGCGCTGCCCTCGTCGAGTTGCACCACCTGACCCGTGAGCCGCCAGCCATCGGCCGGGGGCGGCCCTGCCTCGGACCAGAACGACACCGGCCAGCCCGCCTTGGCGAGCGCCTCGGCCACCAGCCGCGCGACGGCCACGCCCGGCGGCTCGCTGCGGTCGTATCCGGTCACCATGTCCACCACCCGCGGCCGGGCGGCGAGTGCCTGCCGCACGGGCCCCTGCGGCAGGAGCCCGCCGCCCCCCTGCTGCCGCAGCTCCTCGTGCAAGCCCGGATCGATCGTGAACGGCAGCACGTAGATTCGCTGCGGGGGCGAGGCGGGCCAGGTGACGGCGGCCGGTGCGACCGTCGCGGACGTCGGCCCGAACTGCGGTCCAACGGCCGCCTGACAGCCGCCGAGGATTGCGAACGAGACGAGCCCCCGTAGCCAGGTGCCACGCGCCGCCATGATGATGCTCCCGGAGAAAGACTGCCCGCCCACTCCCGGGGCCGGGAAGGCGGGAGGATACGCAGGGCCGCGGCCGCCGGCCAAGGCGGTTTTCCAGGGCTCAGGCAGGCCGCCAGCCGCCGTTCACGTTGAGCACCTGCCCCGTCACGAACGCCGCCTCCGGCGACACCAGCCACGCCACCGCCGCCGCGATGTCCTCCGGCTCGCCCCAGCGGCCGAGCATGCTCTCGCGAACGGCCCGCCGCTGCCAGGCCTCGCTCGCCCCCGCGCCCCAGGCCGTGCGGATCCAGCCCGGGGCCACGCAGTTCACGCGGACCCGCGGCGCGAGCGACTTGGCCGCGCTGCGCGAAAACGCCATCACCGCCCCCTTGGCCGCGGCGAAGAGTTCGCCGCTGTCACCCTCCATGCCGGTCGCGGCCTGGTCCCAGCCGAGCGTCACGATCGCACCCCCGTCGCGGTCGGCCATCCAGCGGCCGAGGGTCCGCGCGAGCAGCATCGTGCTCCGCACGTCCACCTGGAGGAGTTCATCGAGTTTCCGCTCGAAGCCCCACTTCGCCGCGTCGCCCGTGAGCACGTCGGCCCCGGCCACGAGGGCGACGGCGTCGAGCCGCGGCAGCGGCGCCGGCGCCTCCGCCGCCAGCCGCGCGGCGCCGCCGGGGGCGGCGAGGTCGGCGAGGAACGTGCCCGCATGCCGTCCGTCCGCCGCGAGCAGGCCGGCCACCTCGGCGGCCCCCGCCGCCGACCGGCCATGCACGGCCACGTGCCAGCCGCCACGCGCCAACTCCAGCGCCACCGCCCGGCCGATCCCGCGGCTCGACCCTGTCACCAGCACCGTACGCCCTGACGGGGCCATCACTTCGCGACCCCGGCAGGCCCGTCCGCGGGCGGGAGCTCGTAGCAGGCGGCCTCTTCGGCGTTGCGGACGAGCAGCCGGTCGCCGGCGATCGCCGGGTTGTTCCAGGTCTGGCCCGACAGGGCCGCCAGCCGGCCGCGGACCGCGTGCTTCGCGGACGAGCACTCCACGAGCACGACCTCGCCCGACTCGGCCTGCACGAGCAGCACCTCGCCCACCCGCAGCACCTGCCCCTGGCCGTAGCGGCCGCCCTTCCAGGCCCGCTTCCCGTCGGCCACGCGGACGCACTCCAGGATCCCGTCGGACAGGCCGTAGGCATGCCTGTCGTGGATCACGACGTTCGTAAACTTCGTCTTGAGCAGCGCCGGCTGCGCCCAGGCCTGCCGGAAGCGGAACGGTTCGCCGCCCGGCTCGGGCTCGAACACGGCGGCACCGATGCCGTAGCCCTTGGAGATGAAGATCCGGCCGTCGGCCAGCACGTGCGGCTGCGAGCAGGAGGCGTCGGAGTTCGAGTGGCCCGGCCAGGGAAACGAACCGAGTTCGCGGCCGTCGAGCGGGTCGTAGGCCGCCACGCTCGCCTCGTTGACCGTGAGCACGACCTCGCGGCCGCCGAGCATGACGAGGGCCGGCGTCACGAAACTGATCTGCTCGTCGCCGCCGGTCCAGGCCCGCGCGCCCGTCGCGCGGTCGTATGCCACGAGCGATACGGCCCCGCCGCCGTCCTTCGCCAGCGGCCCGCCGCCCGGCACGATCACGAGCCCGTCGGTCACCAAGGGCGAGCCGGCCCGTCCCCAGGTGACCGCCGCGGCATGCGCGGCGGCGTCGATCCCCAGGTCGTCGAGCACGTTCTTCCGCCACAGCACCTTGCCCGTCGGCCCGTCGATCGCGTGCAGCCAGCCCGTGGCGCCGGTCGCATAGACCACGCCGTCGCGGATCGTGGGCGTGGACCGCGGGCCCACGCCGCCGAGCACGGTCTCGTGGCGGCCGCGGATCGGCACCGACCATTCGGTCACCCCGTCCCCCACGGCCACGCAGGAAACCACCTCCTCGTCGCCGCGTTGCTCGAGCGTGACGGCATGGCCGTCGCAGACGGCGAAGCCGCTCCAGCCCGCGCCGATCGGCCGCCGCCACGCCTCGCGGGGCGGCCGGGTCGCCCAGTCGGTCGCGACCGTGGGCCCCTCGATCCAGCCGGTCCCGTGCGGCCCGAGAAACCGGGGGAAATCACCTGGGCCGGCCGTCCAAGCCGCCGCCGCGGCCGTCGATGCGGCATCGACCGCCTTGGGCAGCAACTGGTCGCGGGCGGGCGCCCAGCGCCAGTTGAACTCCGGCACGAGGTCGCCCGACACCCGCTCGATCCGCAGCGTGCCGGCCGCCACGACGAGGCCGCCGAGCAGGCCGCCGAACACCATCTGCTTGAGCGGCTTCGAGTGGCCGCTCTCGCGCAGGAACCAGACGAGCAGCGACATCAGCCCCGAGAAGGCGAGGATCAGCGTGATGATGTTCCGCACCGCCTGATCGACGATGCTGCCGGCGAGCGGCTCCAGGAACCCGGCTTGCACGAGCGCCGCTGCCGCCGCCAGCGACGCTAGCGTGATCCACACCCGCCGCGGCGGCCAGAGCGGCGGAAACAGGGCGGGCGGTCGGGTGCGAGGACGGTGCTGGGGCATGCCTGACGGAGCCGCGGGGGGCGGGCGCGGGCGGCGTATGACACGCGCCGCCGCGAACGGACGATTGTATCGATTGTCCGCGGCGTGCGCCCACGCCGCCGCGGTCGTGGCATGGCCGGAGCGCGGCGTTCCTTGTCGCTCCCCCGGGCCGGGACTAGACTCGCCGTCGATCCGCCGCACGCGTTTTTTTC
>JBJTHX010000088.1:0-2590 GCA_046094745.1 Planctomycetia bacterium | reverse complement strand
TGCCAAGGTCCTTGAAGATCGCCTGGCCGCCGGTGAGCGTTGCGATGTCGCCGAGCATCGCCTTGCGGCGGTCGCCATAGCCGGGCGCCTTCACGGCCACCGACTGCACGATGCCGCGGAGCTTGTTGACGACGAGCGTGGCGAGGGCCTCGCGATCCACATCCTCGGCGATCACGACGAGCGGCTTGCCCGCCTTGCGGATCGCCTCGAGCAGCGGCACGAGGTTTGTCGCGGAGGACATCGAACTCGAGGATCCCTACGAGAACCTGGGCGCCCAGCTCGTGAAGGAGGCGGCCAGCAAGACCAACGACGTGGCCGGCGACGGCACGACCACCGCCACCGTCCTCGCCGAGGCGATCTTCCGCGAGGGCATCAAGATGATCGCCGCCGGGGCCGACCCGATGGCCCTCTCCCGCGGCATCCACAAGGCCGTCGAGGCCGTCTCCAAGGCCGTGCTCGCCATGGCCACGCCGATCGCCGAGAAGAACAAGAAAGAGCTGATGCAGATCGCGACGATCGCGGGCAACAACGACCCGACGATCGGCAACGTGCTCTCCGACGCCTTCCTCAAGGTGGGCAAGGACGGCGTGATCACCGTCGAGGAGGGCAAGCAGGCCGAGACGACGGTCGACGTGGTCGAGGGCATGCAGTTCGACCGCGGCTTCCTCTCGCCTCACTTCGTCACCGACGCCGACGCGCAGACGTGTGAGTTGGAGAACGCCTACATCCTCATCTACGAGGAGAAGATCTCGAGCGCCAAGAACCTCGTGCCGCTGCTCGAGGCGGTCAGCAAGTCGGGCAAGCCGCTCGTGATCATCGCCGAGGACGTGGAGGGCGAGGCCCTGGCCACGCTCGTGGTCAACAAGCTCCGCGGAATCGTCCAGTCGGTGGCCGTGAAGGCCCCCGGCTACGGCGACCGCCGCAAGGCCATGCTCGGCGACATCGCCACGCTCACCGGCGGCCAGGCGATCTTCAAGGACCTCGGCATCGCGCTCGACGCGGTGAAGCTCTCCGACCTGGGCCGGGCCAAGAAGGTGATCATCGAGGCCGAGAACACGACGATCGTCAGCGGTGCCGGCACGAAGGCCGCGATCGACGGCCGGGTGGCCCAGATCCGCGACGAGATCACCAAGACCACCAGCGACTACGACCGCGAGAAACTGCAGGAGCGGCTGGCCAAGCTTGCGTGGGGCGTGGCCCAGATCACCGTGGGTGCCGCCACCGAGACCGAGATGAAGGAGCGGAAGGCGCTCATCGACGACGCCAAGAGCGCCGTCCAGGCGGCGCTGGCCGAGGGCATCGTCCCCGGCGGCGGCGTGGCCCTGCTGCGGAGCGAGAAGGCGCTGGAGAAGCTCAACGTCGACGGGGACGAGAAGCTCGGCGCGTCGATCGTGAAGCACGCCCTCCGCTACCCGCTCGAGGCGATCGCCGACAACGCCGGGCTCGACGGCTCGGTCGTGGTCAATCGCGTCCGCCAGATGAAGGGCAAGAACGACGGCTTCGACGCCGACAAGGGCGAGTACTGCGACCTCGTCAGCGCGGGCGTCATCGACCCGGCCAAGGTGGTGCGCACGGCCCTGCAGAACGCGGCCAGCGTGGCCGCCCTGCTGCTGACGACCGACTCCTTGATCACCGAGATCCCCAAGGAGGAGGAAGAGGCCGGCGGCGACCACCACGACCATCACGGGATGGGCGGCGGCATGGGTGGCATGGGCGGCATGGGTGGCATGGGTGGCATGCCCGGCATGATGTGCCCCCTCGTCCGGCCCCGCGCTCGCGACACGATTTTCCCCGGTTCATTTCCCTTTTTTCGGAGACCTGACCATGGCAGCCAAGAACCTGAAGATTCGTCCCCTCGACGACCGCGTGGTCGTCGAGCCCGTCGAGGCCGAGGAGCGGACCGCCGGCGGCATCGTGCTCCCCGACTCCGCGAAGGAGAAGCCGCAGCGCGGCCACGTCGTCGCCGTCGGCGTCGGCAAGTTGCTGGAGAGCGGCTCGCGGGCCCCGCTGTCGGTGTCCGTGGGCGACGAGGTGATCTACGGCAAGTACTCGGGCAGCGACATCGAGGTCGACGGCCACGAGGTGAAGATCCTCCGCGAGAGCGACATCCTCGCCAAAGTCCTTGCCTGACCGACTCGGTTTCGTCACCGTCCACAACCAATTCCAGGAGACCGTTCCGTGCCCAAGCAATTGATGTTCGACGACAACGCCCGTGCCAAACTGCTCAAGGGCGTGGAGAAACTCGCCGGCGCCGTGGCCGTGACCATGGGCCCGACGGGCCGCAACGTCATCATCGACAAGTCCTACGGCGGCCCGACCGTCACCAAGGACGGCGTGACGGTCAGCAAGGAGGTGGATCTCGAGGATGCCTTCGAGAACATGGGCGCCAAGCTCGTCAACGAGGTGGCCTCGAAGACCTCCGACCTCGCCGGCGACGGCACGACGACGGCGACAGTCCTGGCCCGGGCGATCTTCCGCGAGGGCACCCGCAACGTCGCCGCCGGCTCGAACCCCACGGCGGTCCGCCGCGGGATCGAGAAGGGCGTGGCGGCGGCCGTGCAGCGGCTCATGGAGCTGGCCCGCAAGGTGG
>JBJTHX010000087.1:0-7504 GCA_046094745.1 Planctomycetia bacterium | reverse complement strand
CGCGGCCGGCGGCGCCTCGAGGCTGCCGAGCATCGCCAGCGGCCGGCCGGCGCGGCTGCCCGGCGTGAACACCGCCATCTCCGCGGCGGCGTGCAGCCGGCGGATCCGCTCGCCCGACTGCCCGCTCGCGGCAAGGCCGGCCGCCCACTTCTGCGCGGTCTTCTCCGCCAGGGCCTCGAGCGTGGTGCCCTCGCGCGTGGCCGCCTCGGGCTCCAGCCACGGGAGGAAGTCGGCCGGGGCGAGGTCCGGGAACGAGAGCAGCACGTTGGCGAGATCGCCCTTCGGGTCGATCACGAGCGTGGGAATGCCGTCGAGGGCGGCTTCCTCGATGAGACTGATGAGCAGGCCCGTCTTGCCGCTGCCGGTCATGCCGACGCACACGGCATGGGTGGTGAACCGCTTGGCGTCCAAGAGCAACGGATCGGCCCGCGGCTCGCCCGACCGCTCGTCGACCTTCTGGCCGAGGTAGAAGACGCCGAGCCCCTCGATCGCGGCGGGCACGCCGGCCGCCTCCGCTTTCTGCGACACGACGCCTTTGCGCGACCTGGCCATGGGAGCCTCCGGTGAACGGCCGCGCGATCCGCGGCCCTACGATTCAACGATCGGGAGCCGGATCGTGCAACTCGGCCGGCGGGCGGGGGCGGTTTCCCGCCCCCGCGCCACCGGCCGACCGATGTGCCGAACGCCTTCGGCCACCGACTGGGATCCCGGGTTCAGCAGGTACCGCTTGCCTGCCGATTCTCGTGGTCGTGGGGTGTCATCGTTCACCGCCGCTTCCGGTCGCGGCAGGCCGGGGGGGAGGCGAGCTTGAGCACGATCGCCTCCTCGCCCGTCGTGGGGCTGATGTCGTGGTGGATCGTGACCGGGGCCGCGCCGGCCGCGTCGCGGACGAGCGACTCGAGCATCGGCCCGCCCGTGGACACGAGGTGGCTGCGAAGTTGGCGAAGCAGCTCGGCGCCGCGGCCGTCGGACTGGCCGTCCATGAGCCGCTGCTCCGCCGCCGAGAGCACGCCCTGCAGGTGGACGAAGAACCGGTTGCCGACGAGATGGGCGTGGACGCGATGCGGGCCGCGACCCATGTATTCCTGTTGGAACCGGCTCACGGCGTCGCAGATGGCCGCCTCGATCTCGCCCTGGGACTTCATCGCACCGCCTCCAGACCACCCGGGCGGAGCCGGCGCCGGCGGGAGCTTCCTTGCAGTCCCGCCGGCACCGCACCCGCCGGACACGCCACGACCCCTCGGTAGAGGGGTACATGCAGAAGACTTTCGGCAGTGCTCTGCAGTCCGTGAAGTGCCCGGAGGATTTCCTCTTGGGAGGCTTGGGGTGTCTGGGTAGGCAAGCCGCGGAGGTGTCCGCCGGTGATTTTCAGCGGCCCTTCCCAGGAAACGGCTGACTTACAGGGTCGCCTTGGTCGCGCCCGGCCCGGCGGCTGCGTCGCCCCCATGATGCCGCCGAGGGCCGTCCCCCCGCGGAGGGCTCTCGAGGAAAAAGACTTTCCTCCCCGGCGCTGACGCCGTCAATCGGCAAGGAAGCATCGCCATGGAATGGCTCGTTCGCCCGTCGTCTCGCCGGCCCGCCAATCGCCGCCGGCTGGCAGCCCCGGAAGCCCTCGAACGCCGGGCCGTCCTTTCGGTCGCGCCCCTCGCCATCGGGGGCGGAGACGAACTGGTCCTCCCGACGGCCCTGCCGAACGACCCCTCGTTCGGTTCCGAATGGAGCCTGCGAAACGTCGGCCAGACCGGCGGCACGCCGGGCGTCGACATCGGTGCCGAGCGGGCCTGGGACATCTCCACCGGGTCGCGGAGCGTGGTCGTGGCCGTGCTCGACTCGGGCACCGACCTGACCCACCCGGACCTGGCGCCGAACCTGTGGACGAACCCGGGCGAGATCGCCGGCAACGGCCTCGACGACGACGGGAACGGCTTTGTGGACGACGTCCACGGGTGGGACTTCATCGACAACGACGGCGTCCCGCAGGACGGCTACGGCCACGGCACGCACGTGGCAGGCATCATCGGGGCGGTCGGCAACGACGGCTTCGGTGTCTCGGGCGTGACCTGGCAGGTGTCGCTGATGGTGCTGCGGATCCAGAACGATTCCGGCGTCGGCTCCATGGCCGCCCTGCTCGGCGCCCTGCAGTACGTCACGAAGATGCGGCGGGATTTCGGCATCAACGTCGTGGTGACCAACAACAGCTGGGAGATCGGCGGTTATTCGGCCACGATCGAGGGCTTGATCCGCGACCAGGCAGCGGCCGGCATCACGTTCGTGGCGGCCGCCGGCAATCACGGCACCGACAACGACGTCACGCCGCGGTATCCCGGCAACTACGACCTGCCGAACGTGATCTCGGTGGCGTCGCTGACGCCGACGGGCGTGCTGGCGGGCAGTTCCGACTACGGCGCGACGACGGTCGACATCGCCGCGCCCGGCACGCTCATTCTCTCGACCTGGAAGGGCGGCGGCCACGTCGCGCTCTCGGGCACGTCGATGGCGACGCCGCAGGTGTCGGGCGTCGTGGCCCTGCTCGCCGCCGCGAAGCCGGGGATCACGGTCGCCGAAGTGCGGGCGGCCATCCTCGGCACGGCGGTGCCGCTGCCGGGACTCGCCGGCAAGGTGGCGAGCAACGGCCGGCTCGACGCCTTCGCAGCGCTGGCGTCGCTGCGGCGCCCGTGCCGCCGCCGACGGGCCGGCCGAGTACGCCGACCGTAACGCCGCCCACAGTGGCCCCTGCTGCGATGCTCCCGTTCTTCGACGGGTTCGACGGGACGGGCCAGCTCGCCACGGGCTGGGTCGGTCAGACTGGCGGATTCTCCCAGTCGCGGGGAGCGGCCCTCTCGGACAGCGCCGGCGTCTCGTTGGCGACGCTCCGCGGGGTGTCCGTGGCCGATTCCGTGCAGCGGGCCAGCGTCAGTCTCCGCAGGGGCCGGAGCGTCGGGCTCGTCGCCCGCTACGCGGGCCCCGGCGATCAGGCGATGTACCTGGCGCAACTGACCCGCGTCCGCAGCCGGTACGCGGTGCCGATCCTGGTCCATGTCGGCGGCGCGTGGCAGGTGCTGGCGACGGGCCGGGTGTCGTCCAGTCGCGGTGCGCTGGAGTTCGAAGTCGTCGGATCCCAGCTCACGGCGCGGTTCAACGGTCGCGTCGCAGCGCAGGCCGTCGATCATGAGATCACGAACGCAGGCAGTGTCGGCCTGCGAACGGGATGGGCCGGGGCCCGCGTCGAAACCTATGCGGTATCGTGAGGTTCGGCGGAAAGCTGGACGGAAAATCTTGCTTGCATTCCCAGATTGCCCAATATCGTCCCCGCGTTCGGCGACGAGATTCGCGATCAAAAGCGTTTTCGTCGCGGAATGTGACCGAAAAACTGACGGAAGACGAGTCGAGGGGCAAACCGGGGCCACGTGCCGCCGGGAGGTCCGTCGCAGCGTAAGCCGACGTGAGAGATCACCTTCGGGTGCTCTTTCCCGCCGGCTTTTTTCGTTGACACCACCAGCGACGCAAACGGCCTCCCTCCGATGACACGACCTTGCGATGAGCGACTCGCCCGCCAGGTGGCGCACGCGGCCGGAACGTTCGAGCACCTGCTGCTGGGCCGGGCGCCCACGAGCGTGACGGTCGTGGCCCAGGAAGGCTGGATGGTGGTCAGCCTGCTCGAGCCGTTCTCGACCCTCGAACGGCGTCTGGCGGCCGATTCCGCGGGCTGCGACCGCGTCCAGGACTTCCATCAGCATCTGTTCGACCGCTCGCTCGACTCGCTGGTCAGCCACGTCCGCCGCAGCACGGGCGTGACGCTCCGAGGCGCGATCGCCCACGTCGACACGGCCCACGGCAGCGTGATCAAGACGTTCACGACCGCATCGGCGGTCGACCTGTTCCTGTTGGGTGATGGCCTGCCGGCGCTCGGCGTGCCGGTCAATGCCCATCGGCATGCCACGGCCCTGGAACGGGCCGGGATGGCGGGCGGCAATGGGGCCGCCCTCGGCATCGACCGGGCGTTGCTCAAGCAGGTGCGGGCCCACATGGTGGCGATGGGCCGGCCGCGGCTGGAGCAACTGGTCGAGGCGGTGACGGGCGTGAAGCTGACGAGCGTGCATCACGACATTTCCACCGTCACCGGCGAGGAAGTGCTCGTCTTCTCCCTCGCCGAGGCGCCCGCCTGCCGGCCGCGAAAAAAGCCCTGATCGTGTGGTAGCATCGGCCGGAACGTCCGTTTCCGTCGTGCCGGCCGCCCGATGTCATCCCCCCCATCGTCACCCGCCTGCCGCGGCGCCACCGTGTTGCTCGTCGACGACCAGCCGATCATCGGCGAGGCCGTGCGGCGAATGCTCGCCGGCGAGGAGGGCGTGGTCCTGCACTACTGCAAGGACGCGCCGGCCGCGATCGAGACCGCGGCCGAGGTCCGGCCCACGGTCATCCTGCAGGACCTCGTGATGCCGGAGATCGACGGCCTCGAGTTGGTGCGGCGGTTCCGGGCCGACGAGCGGTTTCGCGACGTGCCGATCATTGTGCTCTCCACGAAGGAGGAGCCGGCCGTGAAGGCCGAGGCCTTCGCGCTCGGTGCCAACGACTACATCGTGAAGCTGCCCGACCGTCTGGAACTTGTAGCCCGCGTCCGCCACCACTCCCGCGGCTACGTGGCGCTCGTCGAACGGAACGAGGCCTTCGCAGCCCTCCAGGCCAGCCAGCAGACGCTCGCCGAAGACATCGCCACGGCCGCCCGCTACGTGCGGTCGCTGCTCCCGGCGCCGCAGGCCGGCGGGGCGGTGCGGGCCGATTGGCGGTTCATCCCGTCGGCGGCCCTGGGAGGAGACGCGTTCGGCTATCACGCCCTCGACGTGGACCACTTCGCCGTCTACCTGCTCGACGTGTGCGGCCACGGCGTGGGTGCGGCGCTGTTGTCGGTGTCCGCGCTCAACGCGATCCGCAGCGAGGCCCTGCCCCAGACCGACTTCCACGAGCCGGGGGCCGTACTCGCCGCCCTCAATCGGGCCTTCCCGATGGAGCGGCAAAACGACATGTTCTTCACGATCTGGTATGGCGTCTACCATCTGCCCTCGCGGAGTCTGCGCTGGGCCGGCGGCGGCCATCCGCCGGCGGTGCTGCTGGCTCCGGGTGCGGCCGCGCCCCGCTTGCTCGAATCCGATGGTCCCCTGATCGGCGCGGTCGACGGGCTCGAGTTCGACTCCAGTCGGGTGGAGGTGCCCGCCGGGGCGCGACTGTTCGTCTACAGCGACGGCGCGTTCGAGATCAGTCGGCCCGACGGCTCGATGTGGGCGTTTGCGGACTTTCTCGCCTCGCTCTCGGCCCCGCCCGCCGGCCAGGAGAGTCCGATCGACGCGCTCGTGTCCGTCGTCCGCGGCATCGCCCGGCGGGACGATTTCAACGACGACTTCTCGATGCTGGAACTCGGATTCAGCTGATTTTACGGCCGAAAATCGACAGAAAGCGTGGGGCTGTGGCCGGGCAAACCGTCCGGCTTGCACGGCCACCTCGAATCCGTACACTTCAACGTTTCGCGGTTTTGACCGGCCGCTAGCGTAGCTCAATCGGCAGAGCAGCTGATTTGTAATCAGCAGGTTGTGGGTTCAACTCCCGCCGCTAGCTCAGCACGACCGCGCCGATTCGGTGACGGTGTCGGGTGGCCGATCGGGCAGGGCGAGATTTTCGGCCCGTCCTCGCCGTCCGTTCGGCGCGTCCGAGCGGGACCGCCAGACACGATCCGAGGACATCGCGAGCGAACTTTAGGAGCACCACCACAACCCAGGGGAGTTTCCCGAGCGGTCAAAGGGGTCAGACTGTAAATCTGATGGCTATGCCTTCGCAGGTTCGAATCCTGCACTCCCCAGTCCCGCCCCTGCGGACCGGCCCGGCAGCCGAGATCGCAGCGCGACACGCGACCCGCGGGTGTAGCTCAATGGTAGAGCAATAGCCTTCCAAGCTAAAGACGAGGGTTCGATTCCCTTCACCCGCTTCGACGCAACCCGCCGGCGATCCGCGTTCCACCATCGATCATCATTCCCCGAAACGAGACACCCGATCCCGAATCCCATGACCGCGGCATCCGCAAGCAACTCGCTGCTGTAGCTCAGTTGGTAGAGCACGTCCTTGGTAAGGACGAGGTCATGGGTTCAAGTCCCATCAGCAGCTCTTCCACGAGCCCGGACCGGGCTCGCGGTCGCAGACGAACAGTTCGGTTTTTACTTCCGAGGAGAAAGTAGGAGAAGCATGGCTAAGGACACGTTCACGCGGAGCAAGCCGCACGTCAATGTCGGCACCATCGGGCACATCGACCACGGCAAGACGACGCTCACCGGCGCGCTCGTCGCCGTGCAGGCCGCCAAGAACCTGGCCGTCGCCAAGAGCTACGCCGACATCGCCAAGGGCGGCACGGTGCGGGACGAGACGAAGACCGTCACGATCGCCGTCAGTCACGTGGAGTACGAGACCGACAAGCGGCACTACGCCCACATCGACTGCCCTGGCCACGCCGACTTCATCAAGAACATGATCACCGGCGCCGCCCAGATGGACGGCGCGATCCTGGTGGTCAGCGCGGCCGACGGCCCGATGCCGCAGACGCGGGAGCACATCCTCCTGGCCAAGCAGGTGGGCGTGCCGGCGCTGGTCGTGTTCCTCAACAAGGTCGATCTGGTCGACGACCCCGAGTTGCTCGACCTCGTGGAGATGGAAATCCGCGAACTGCTCACCAAGTACGGGTTCCCCGGCGACGAGGTGCCGATCATCCGTGGTGCCGGCAAGCCGGCCTACGACAGTCCGGCAGACCCGGCGAAGAACAAGTGCATCGCCGACCTGCTCGCCGCGGTCGACTCCTACATCCCCGAGCCCGTTCGCGAGCTCGACAAGCCGTTCCTGATGGCGATCGAGGACGTGTTCTCGATCGAAGGCCGTGGCACCGTGGCCACGGGCCGCATCGAGCGGGGCGAGATCAAGGTGGGTGACGAGGTCGAGATCATCGGCCTCAAGGAGAAGGCCGAGAAGACGACGGTCACCGGCGTCGAGATGTTCAAGAAACTGCTCGACAAGGGGCAGGCGGGCGACAACGTCGGCTGTCTCCTCCGCGGCATCGCCCGCGAGGGGATCGAGCGCGGTCAGGTGCTCGCCAAGCCGGGCTCGATCAAGCCCCACAAGAAGTTCGAATGCGAGGTGTACGTGCTGTCGAAGGAGGAGGGCGGCCGTCACACGCCGTTCTTCGCCGGCTACCGGCCGCAGTTCTACTTCCGCACGACCGACGTGACCGGCTCGACGAAGCTGCTCGGCGGCGTCGAGATGTGCTCGCCGGGCGACAACGTCAAGATGGAGGTCGAGCTGATGGTGCCGATCGCCATGGACGACGGTGTCCGGTTCGCGATCCGCGAGGGCGGCAAGACGGTTGGCTCGGGCGTCGTGACCAAGATCCTGGACTAGCAAGGGAGGTGGGGCTGGTTCCGGATGCTGCTAACCGGGTGCCGGGCGGGGGGCGAAACGGCGGCCCGGCCAC
>JBJTHX010000086.1:0-3647 GCA_046094745.1 Planctomycetia bacterium | reverse complement strand
CGACCAGATGGTGGCGGCCTACCGGGAGCAGATCGAGGCCCTGATCGAGGGGGGCGTCGACATCCTGCTGGCCGAGACCGCCTTCGACACGCTCGTCCTCAAGGCCTGCCTGCACGCGATCGAGCAGGTGTTCTCCGACCTGGGGCGGAAGCTCCCCGTGATGGCCTCGTTCACGGTCTTCGAGGGGGGGCGGACGCTCTCCGCCCAGACGGTGGAGGCCTGCTGGACGAGCATCTCCCACGTCGACCTGCTCTCGGCGGGCATCAACTGCGCCCTGGGCCCCGAGAAGCTCCGCACCCACGTGGCCGACCTCTCCCGGATCACACCCCGGTTCGTCAGCTGCTACCCCAACGCCGGCCTGCCCAACGCCCTGGGCGGCTTCGACGAGACGCCCGAGATGATGGCCTCCGTGCTCCGCGAGTTCGCCGAGAGCGGCTGGCTCAACATCGTGGGCGGCTGCTGCGGCACGACGCCGGCCCACATCCGGGCGATCGCCGACGTGATGCGGAACTACCCGCCGCGGACGCCCGCCCCGCCGCCGCGGCGGAGCCGCTACTCCGGCCTCGAGATGCTCGAGATCCGCCCCGAGAGCAGTTTCACGATCGTGGGCGAGCGGACGAACGTGACCGGCTCCCGGGCCTTCGCCCGGCTGATCAAGGAGGAGCGGTACGAGGAGGCCCTCGGCGTCGCCCGGCAGCAGGTGGAGAACGGGGCCAACATCATCGACGTCAACGTCGACGAGGGGATGCTCGACGGCGTGAAGGTGATGACCAAGTTCCTCACGCTCCTCTCCAGCGAGCCCGAGATCTCCCGCGTGCCGATCATGATCGACTCCTCGCGGTTCGAGGTGCTCGAGGCGGGGCTGAAGTGCGTCCAGGGGAAGGGGATCGTCAACTCGATCAGCCTCAAGGAGGGGGAGGAGAAGTTCCTCGAGCAGGCCCGGATCGTCCGCAGCCACGGGGCGGCCGTCGTGGTCATGGCCTTCGACGAGGAGGGGCAGGCGACCGACGTCGAGCGGCGGGTGGCGATCTGCGAGCGGGCCTACCGGCTGCTCACCGACCGGGCCGGCTTCCCGCCCGAGGACATCATCTTCGACCCCAACATCCTCACCGTGGCCACGGGCATCGAGGAGCACAACCGCTACGCGGTGAACTTCATCGAGGCCACCCGGCGGATCAAGGCCGCGATGCCGGCGGTGAAGGTGTCGGGGGGCGTGAGCAACATCTCGTTCTCGTTCCGCGGCAACGACCCCGTCCGCGAGGCGATGCACTCCTGCTTCCTGTACCACGCCATCCAGGCGGGCATGGAGATGGGGATCGTCAACGCCGGCCAGCTCGCCGTCTACCAGGAGATCGAGCCGGAACTGAAGGAGCGGATCGAGGACGTGCTCTTCGACCGCCGGCCCGACGCCACCGAGCGGCTCGTCGAGTTCGCCGAGACGGTGAAGAAGCAGGAGGGGGGCGGGGCGGCCCAGGCCGACGCCTGGCGGAGCCTCGACGTGGAAGGGCGGCTGGCCCACGCGCTCATCAAGGGCATCGCGGACCACGTCGAGGAGGACGTGGAGGCCGCCCGCGGCGCGTATGCCACGAGCCTCGAGATCATCGAGGGGCCGCTGATGCGGGGCATGCAGACGGTGGGCGACCTGTTCGGCGAGGGCAAGATGTTCCTGCCGCAGGTGGTGAAGAGCGCCCGGGTGATGAAGCGGGCCGTCAACCACCTGCTCCCCTACATGGAGGCGGAGCGGCTGGCCGCCGGCACCACGCAGGCCAAGCGCGGCAAGGTGCTGATGGCCACGGTCAAGGGCGACGTGCACGACATCGGCAAGAACATCGTCGGCGTGGTGCTCGGCTGCAACAACTACGAGGTCGTCGATCTCGGCGTGATGGTGCCCTGCACGAAGATCATCGACGAGGCGATCCGCAACGAGGTGGACATCGTCGGCCTCTCCGGGCTGATCACGCCGAGCCTCGACGAGATGGTCCAGGTGGCGCAGGAGTTCGAGCACGCGGGCCTGAAGATGCCGCTGTTGATCGGCGGGGCCACGACCTCGGCCCGGCACACGGCCGTGAAGATCGCGCCGAAGTACGCCGGCGCGGTGGTGCACGTCAACGACGCCTCGCGGGCCGCCGGCGTCGTCGAGAAGCTGTTGAGCCCGACCGCCCGCGAGGAGTTCGTGCGGGCCACCCGCGCGGCCCAGGCCCGCGACCTGGAGAACTTCAAGCGGCGGCAGGAGACGAAGCTCGTTTCCTATGCCACCGCCTGCACGCGGCGCTGGACGACCGACTGGGCCACGGCCCCGATCGACGTGCCCGAGTTCCTCGGCGTGCGGACGCTGGCGAAGATCCCGCTCGGGGAACTGGTGCCCTTCATCGACTGGTCGCCGTTCTTCATGTCCTGGGAACTGAAGGGGAAGCACCCGGCGATCTTCGCCGACCCGGTCGTGGGGACGGAGGCCCGCAAGCTCCACGCCGACGCCCTGCGGATGCTCGACGAGATCATCCGCGACGACGCCCTCGTCTCGAAGGCGGCCTACGGGTTCTTCCCCGCCAATGCGACCGGCGACGACATCATCCTCTGGACCGACGAGTCACGGACCACCGAGCGGGGGCGGGTGCACACGCTGCGGCAGCAGTGGGAGCGGAAGGGGCAGGAGGCCTACCTCGCCCTGGCCGACTTCGTGGCCCCGGTGGAGAGCGGCCGGCAGGACTCCATCGGCGCCTTCGCCTGCACGGCCGGCCACGGCTGCGAGGAACTCTGCCGCCGCTACGACGCCGAGCACGACGACTACTCCTCGATCCTGGCCAAGGCCCTGGCCGACCGGCTGGCCGAGGCCTGCGCGGAGTGGCTGCACGCCCGGGTCCGCCGGGAATGGGGCTACGGCCGCCACGAGCAGCTCACGGCCGAGGACCTGATCGAGGAGAAGTATCGGGGCATCCGTCCGGCCCCGGGCTATCCGGCCTGCCCGGACCACACGGAGAAGCGGTCGATCTTCGCCTGGCTGGATGCGGAGGACGCGGCGGGAATGACGCTCACGGAGAGTTGCGCGATGCTGCCGGCGGCGAGCGTCAGCGGGCTCTACTTCGCCCATCCGGAAAGCCGATATTTCGCGGTGGACCGAATCACCCGCGAGCAGGTCGAGGCCTACGCGGCCCGCAAGCGGATGCCGGTGGCCGAAGTCGAAAAGTGGCTGGCGCCGAACCTCGGCTACGATCCGTGAGCCTGATGGCGAACGGGTGCAGGGCCGAATGGGCCGGCGGCGGGACGGCATGAGTTCCCTCGCCGGCGACCGCGGCGGTCGTGCCAAGGGAACGTGTGGGCCAACAGGGCATGGGAGGCGGGATGGCGTGCATTCCCGGTGTCCCCGGGCTTCCGCCCGGGGCTTTTCATGAGCCGCCAAGCCCCCGGTGGAAACCGGGGGACTCCGGGACTGAAACCCCATGACGGCTGACTCCCAATCGCACTCCGATGCTGCGGGGGACGGCGCGAAGCGGCCGCGGACGCGGCGGATCGGGCTCGATGGCGCGGCCGGCAGGGTCGCGCCGGCGAGGGAACTCATGCCGTCCCGCCGCCGGCCCATTCGGCCCTGCACCCGTTCGCCATCAGGCTCACGGATCGTAGCCGAGGTTCGGCGCCAGCCACTTTTCGAC
>JBJTHX010000085.1:0-6313 GCA_046094745.1 Planctomycetia bacterium | reverse complement strand
TGCGCTGGCCACCTACGCCGTCTCGAGGGGATGGGCAGCCCCTCGCTGCCCCACGTTGATTCTGGCGGAGCGATGCGGCCGTCAACCGGTAAGGCCCGCTGCCGCACGCAGCGGCCGCAGGCCGCGCCGAGTGCCCGCCCCCGCGGCGCGGCACGCCGCCGCGGCGTGCCGCCGCGCGCCGCAGCCCAGCTGCGGCCGCGGTCGTCCGGAGGTGCGACCGCCCGGCCGTCCGGCGAACCCTCGGCGTTCGCCGCGACGGCCCAAGGCAAGCTCGGCAGGATGCCGAGGCTTGCCGTTAAAACACGATCTGGAACTGTGTCTGGATCGCGGTGCCCGTGTAGCCGGCGCGGTAGGGGTAGAGGATGTTCTGCGCCGGGTTGCGGTTCATGTAGAGCGCCTCGAGCGTGAACCGGCCCTGCCGCGACTTGTGCACGTACCAGTTGAAGCCGCCGCCGTACTCCTGTCCGGTGCCGTAGGGGCCGGTCACGGCGCTCGAGCGGGCGTAGACCTCGTACGTCCGCGGCACGAAGCACCAGGAGAGGTAGCCGAGGCCGCCGTGGTCGTAGATGCTCGACCGCTCGAAGTTGCCGGTGCCGACGAAGTCGTTCAGCAGCCGGAAGTAGTACTCGAAGTTCACCGCCCAGCCGGCGTACTTCCAGCCCGCGTCGACGGTGGCCAGTTGAAACAGGTACTGCTCGAGTCGCGAGCCGGGGCCGAGGGCGCCGGGCAGGGCGATCGGCGTGCCGTCGGAGAGCCGCACGATCGTGTCTTCGGGGTTGAGTCCGGGGAAGATGATCGCCTGCGTGCGGGCGTAGGTGCCGCTACCGCCGAGGCGGATCACCGGTTCGTCGCGGCACTCCATGTCGGACATGCCGAGGCCGAAGGGGCCCAGCGGTTCCCACCACATGTTGCCGGCCCAGGCCATCGAGGTGCCTTCGCGGAGCACACCCGCCTGGCCGCCGTCGATCGCGTTCCACACGCCCGCCTGGTAGTTGAGTTCGCCGTCGAGCAGCGAGCCGACGGTGAAGGCGCCCGGGCTGTAGCCGGGGCGGAAGAAAGTGTTGGCCATGCTGCGGTCCACGCCGAGCGTCCACGGCTGGGCGTCCACCCACTCCCGCGACGCCGGCACGATCGTCACCCCGCCGGCGAGCGTGGCCGCCTCGCTGAACTTCCAGCCGAGCGAGCCGAGCGGCACGAAGGCCGAGCGCACGCCCATGTCGGAGGTGCCGAACAGGGCCGCCCGGTAGACGATCCGTTCGTCGAGCACGTGGCCGGAGAAGGAGAGCAGCACGCGGTTGATGTTGAAGGTGTTGATGTTTCGAATCGGCCGCACCGCGCCGGTCGTCAGCGTCCAGCTTTCGGCGTCGCGGGCGAACTCGAACCAGCGGAGTTGCATGAAGCCGTTCATCGCCAGCGAGAAGGGCATGCCGCCGGAGCGTTTGGTGGAGTGATGGAGGATCAGCCCCTTGGGCGGGGCGATGTCGGTGGCGGGGATGTAGCGGGGCCGGGGGATGGTGGCCAGTCGCGCGGCGACGGCCTGGTCGACCATCGCGCGGAGCCGGGCCTCCTGCGCGGGGTCCTCGTGGGTGAGCGATTCCTCGAGGTACTGAGCCGGTTCGACGGAGGGTTCCTCCGCGGCCGCCACCAGGGCGGCAACTTCAGCGTCGAGATCCTGCGCGCGGCCACCCACGGCCGCGACGAGGCAGCTGGCGAGAGCGAACGCCGGGAAAAAGAGCGGTGCGCGCATGGGGATCCCGACAGTGAAAATCGGGTCTGGTCGCACCGGTTGTGCAGGATTTTCTGGTGAGGAAAGATGGGTAAGGTGCGGCAGGTGGCCCGAGCGTGGCGCAAGCCTCCAGGCTTGCGAATGTGCTGAAGCGGACCAAGAACCGCATTCGCCACCTGGCGGTGTGCGCCACGGCGGGAAGAACGTGGGCTGGCCGCTTGACGGCCGTCCGCAGGCCGCTATCGTGTATTTGTTATCCGAATGATGCAAGGCGGCGTCATTCGTTTTTGTAATCACGGATGAGGTCCGAATGCGGCCCGGCGGCCGCCCGACGCTGGTTTCCGTGAACCTCAAGTCCCTCAAAATCTTCTGCGACATCGTCTCCCGACGGAGCTTTTCCCGCGCCGCCGAGGACAACGGTGTGTCGCAGTCGGCCGCCAGCCAGGTCGTCGGCCAGCTCGAGGCGCACCTCGGCGTGCGGCTCATCGAGCGGTCGAAGCGGCCGCTCTCGCCGACCCGCGAGGGCCAGGCGTTCTTCGACGGCTGCCGCAAGGTGATCGCCGCCTACGACGCGCTCGAGGACCAGGTCCGCACGCTCCACGACGAGGTCGCCGGCCGCGTCCGCGTGGCCGCGATTTATTCCGTGGGCCTGCACCACATGAGCCGCTACGTGCAGGAGTTCATGAGCCGGCATCCCAAGGCGAACGTGCGGCTCGAATACCTCCATCCCGACCGCGTCATCGAGTCGGTCGAGCAGGGGCAGGCCGACATCGGCATCGTCAGCTACCCGCGGAGCACGCGGGCGCTGGAGGCCGAGCCGTGGCGGGAGGAGCCGATCGTGCTCGTCTGCGCGCCGGGCAACGCGTTCGCCGGCCGCGTGCAGGTGGCCCTCGGCGAGCTGCACGGCCAGCGGATGGTCGGCTTCGACAGCGACCTCGTCATCCGCCACGAACTCGACCGGGCGCTGGCCGCCGCGAATGCGGAGCCGGCCGTCGTGATGGAGTTCGACAACATCGAAACGATCAAGCGGGCCGTGGAGATCGACGCCGGCGTGGCGCTCCTGCCGGAGCCCACGGTCGGCCGGGAGCTGGCCGCGGGCACGCTGTGCACGGTCCGGCTTGTCGGCGACGAGTTGGTGCGGCCGCTGGGCATCATCCAGGCCCGCGGCAAGCCGCTCGCTCCCACCGTCGAGCGGTTCGTGGAACTGCTGCGCGGACACGCCCGCGACATGGACGCCATCGCCGCCACGCCGACCGCCATCACCCACTGAACGACGGAGCCCGCGGCCTCGCGCCGCGGCACCACCCTTCACCGCACCTGCGAGCACCGCCATGAAGCGTTTTCCGAGCCTCCCGCCCCGGCAGGGCCTCTACGATCCCGCCAACGAGCACGACGCCTGCGGTGTCGGCTTCGTCGTCAACATGCACGGCGTGCGGAGCCACGACATCGTCCGCAAGGGACTCGAGGTGCTGGAGAACCTCACGCATCGCGGGGCCTGCGGCTGCGATCCGCTCACCGGCGACGGCGCCGGCATCCTCATGCAGACGCCGCACGAGTTCTTCATGGCGGCCGCGCCGAAGGCGGGCATCCGCCTGCCGCCGGCGGGCGACTGGGCCGTGGGCAACCTGTTCCTGCCGCCGTCGGAAGGCGACCGGGAGACCGCCGAGCAGTTCTTCGAGCAGGTGGTCCGGGAGGAGGGGCTCGAGTTTCTCGGCTGGCGGACGGTCCCCACCGACAACCGCTCGATTGGCGGCACGGCCCGCGAGGTGGAGCCCGTCGTCCGCCAGGCCTTCATCGCCCGCGGCAGGACGGTGGCCCGCGACCACTTCGAGTGGAAGTTGTTCGTGTCGCGAAAGCGGTTCGGCATCGAGATCGGCAGGCTGGGGCTCACCGAGCAGGCATTCTGCTACGTCTGCTCGCTCTCCTCGAAGACGCTGATCTACAAGGGGCTCCTGCTCGCCGACCAGGTGAGCAAGTACTACCCGGATCTTTCCGATCCGACGATGAAGTCGGCGCTGGCGCTGGTCCACCAGCGGTACAGCACCAACACCTTCCCCACCTGGGACCTCGCCCATCCATTCCGCTACCTGGCCCACAACGGCGAGATCAACACGGTCCGCGGCAACATCAACTGGATGCACGCCCGCGAGAGCATGCTCGCCCATCCGGTGTTCGGCCCCGACCTCGACAAGATCAAGCCCGTGATCCGCGAGGGGGGCAGTGACTCGGCCACGCTCGACAACGTTCTGGAGTTGCTGGTGCTCGCCGGCCGGCCGCTGGAGGAGGCGGTGAGCATGCTCATCCCCGAGCCGTGGAGCGGCCACGAAAGCATGGCCGACGACCTCAAGGCCTACTACGAGTACCAGGCCTGCCTGATGGAGCCGTGGGACGGCCCGGCGGCGCTGGCCTTCACCGACGGCGTGCGGATCGGCGCCACGCTCGACCGCAACGGCCTGCGGCCCGGCCGCTGGTGGCAGATGAAGGACGGCCTCGTGGTGATGGCGAGTGAGGCGGGCGTCCTGGAACTGCCGGCGGGCGAGGTGGTCCGCAAGGGCCGGCTGCGGCCGGGCCGGATGTTCCTGGTCGACACCAAGGAGGGGCGGATCGTCGAGGACGACGAGATCAAGCGCCGGCTGGCCTCGGCCACGCCCTGGCGGGAGTGGGTGGCGGCCAACCAGGTCCGCCTCGACGCCCTGCCCGAGGCGGCGGCCGCGGCCGAAGTCACGAAGAACCGCGCGGTCGAGCCTGCCGAGACGCTCGCCAACGGCGCGGCCGACGCCCACCCCCACGCCCTCGACCCCTGGCGGGCGGCGGGCGTGGCCGGCGAGGCGTCGAGCCTCGTGGAACTGCAGCGGGCGTTCGGCGTCACGCTCGAGGACCTCAAGGTGATCCTCGCGCCGATGGCCACCGACGGTGCCGAACCGATCGGCTCGATGGGCAACGACACGCCGCTGGCCGTGCTCTCCGACCGGCCGCAGTTGCTCGCCAACTACTTCAAGCAGCTCTTCGCCCAGGTGACCAACCCGCCGCTCGACGCCATCCGCGAGGAGATCATCACCTCGATGATCACCACGATCGGCTGCGAGGGGAACCTGCTCGACTCCTCACCCGGCCAGGCCCGGCTGCTGCGGCTGGAGACGCCGGTGATCACCAATGCCGAATGCGCCCGGATCAAGGACCTCGACCGGCCCGGGCTGAAGGCGGCCACGATCTCGCTCCTGTTCCCGGCGGCGGCGGGAGCGGCCGGCATGCGGCGCCGGCTCGACGCGATCCGGGCCGAGGCCGCGGCGGCGATCCAGGCCGGCGCGACGATCCTCGTCCTTTCCGACCGCGGCGTGTGCCGCGAGCAGGCGGCGGTGCCGGCGCTCCTCGCCACCGGCGGCGTCCACCACCACCTCGTCCGCGAGGGAACGCGCACCCGCTGCGGCCTCGTCGTGGAGACGGGCGAGGCCCGCGAGGTGCAGCACTTCGCCCTGCTGACCGGGTACGGGGCCGGGGCCGTGAACCCCTACCTGGCCTTCGCCACCATCGACCAGATGCAGGCGGAGCGGATCATCGCCGGCGACTATGCCCGCGAGAAGCTCCACGAGAACTTCGTCAAGGCGGCGACGAAGGGGCTGCTCAAGGTGATGAGCAAGATGGGCATCTCCACGCAGCAGAGTTACCGCGGCGCCCAGATCTTCGAGGCCGTGGGGCTCGACCAGGCCCTCGTCGACGAGTTCTTCGCGCGGACGCCCAGCCGCATCGGCGGCATCGATCTCGAGGGCGTGGCCGCGGAGGCCCTCCGTCGCCACGAGCATGCCTGGCCGCACACCAGCGTGCCGCAGACGCTGGAACTCGACGTCGGCGGCCGCTACGCCTGGCGGCGGAAGGGCGAGGCCCACGTGCTCGCGCCCGACGTCGTCTCCAGCCTGCAGCGGGCCACGCAGATCAACAGCCGCGAGGAGTTCCGGAAGTACCAGAAGCTGATCGACGACCAGCAGACGAAGCTGCTCACGCTCCGCGGCCTGCTCGATTTCAAGTGGGCCGACGCGGCCATCCCGCTCGACGAGGTGGAGCCGGCGAAGGAGATCGTGAAGCGGTTCGCCACCGGCGCCATGTCCTACGGCTCGATCTCCAAGGAGGCCCACGAGACGCTCGCCATCGCCATGAACCGGCTCGGCGGCTGGAGCAACACGGGCGAGGGGGGCGAGGATCCGGTGCGGTACGAGCCCGATCCCACGGGCGACAGCAAGAACTCCAAGATCAAGCAGGTGGCCAGCGGCCGCTTCGGCGTCACGAGCCTGTACCTCGTCAACGCCAAGGAACTGCAGATCAAGATGGCTCAGGGCGCGAAGCCCGGCGAGGGCGGGCAGCTGCCGGGCCACAAGGTCGACCGGGAGATCGCCCGGATCCGGCACTCGACGCCCGGCGTCGGCCTGATCTCGCCGCCGCCGCATCACGACATCTATTCGATCGAGGATCTGGCGCAGCTCATCCACGACCTCAAGAACGCCAACCACCACGCCCGCATCAGCGTGAAGCTCGTGGCCGAGGTGGGCGTGGGCACCGTCGCGGCGGGCGTGTCGAAGGGCAAGGCCGACGTGG
>JBJTHX010000084.1:0-5928 GCA_046094745.1 Planctomycetia bacterium | reverse complement strand
CGCCGAGGTGCGTTCTGGCATCCGCTTCGTCTGCAGCGACATGTGGCGGCAATACGTCAACGTGATCGCAGAGCAGATCCCGGCCGCCCTCCATGTCCTCGACCGCTTCCACATCATGCGGAACATGAACATGGCTCTCGATGAGGTCCGGCGGGCTGAGGTCGCCCAGCTGCAGCGGGACGGCTACGAGCCGATCCTGACCAAGACCCGGTGGTGCCTGCTCAAGCGGCCGGAGAATCTCACGGACCATCAGGAAGTCAGGCTCAAGGAGATCCTGCAATACAACCTCAAGAGCGTCAGGGCTCATCTGCTCCGCGAGGACTTCCAGCGGTTCTGGGAGTACACGAGCCCCGAGTGGGCCATGAAGTTCCTCGATGCCTGGTGCACCCGCACCATGCGCAGCCGGATCGGCCCGATGAAGAAGATCGCCAGGAGCCTGCGGCGTCATCGGCATCTGATCCTCAACTGGTTCCGGGCGCGGGGCACCATCTCGTCGGGCGTTGTCGAGGGATTCAACGGCAAAGCAAAACTGACCACCAGAAAAGCGTTCGGCTTCCGGACGCCGCAGGGCATCGAAATCGCACTCTTTCATGTGCTCGGGCGGCTACCGGAACCCAAGTTCACCCACAGATTCTGCTGAGGAGGCTTTTTTCTGGCCGCATCGCTCGGCAGGTCTACGGTCTTGGTGTTCTTCTCACGTCGTTCCCAAGGAGTGCGTCATGGCTGTCAGATGGCTGAAGATGGTTTTCGTGTGTGGCATCGTGATCTCGGCAGGGTCGACGGCGTGGTCCGCGCCGTGTAAGGGCTCCCGAACCGCAGTGGCTGGGCCTGCCTGGCATGGGGGATCCGCCACGGCCGTGCATTCGCGGGTCGTGGTCCGCGAGGTGGCGTTGGCCGACGCCCCCAAGGACATCGTCGACACGGCCGTTGGGGCCGGCACTTTCAAGACGCTCGCGGCTGCCGTCGGCGCGGCGGATCTGCTCGCCACACTCAAGGGCGACGGCCCCTTCACGGTGTTCGCCCCGACCGACGAGGCGTTCGCCAAATTGCCCGCGGGCACCGTCGAGACCCTGCTCAAGCCCGAGAACAAGGAGAAGCTCAAGGAGATCCTCTTGTTGCACGTGGTGCCGGGCAAGGTCACGGCCGCGGACGTCGTCAAGCTCAAGGAGGCGAAGACCGCCGGTGGCAAGACGCTGACGATCTCGACCGCAGGTGGCGTGAAGGTCGGCACGGCCACCGGTTTGTCGAACGTGGTGCAGACCGACGTGCAGGCCAAGAATGGCGTCATCCACGTCATCGACGCGGTCATTCTCCCGTAGTCGGTCCGGCTTTCGGCTCCCCTGAACACCCCGCGGCGACGCATCGCCGCGGGGTGTTCTTTTGGCTGTGGCCGGCCGGGCGAGGGTCAGCGTCGCCAGAGCAACTGCAGGGCCAGCCCGAGGCCGTCGCCGAATTGGACGAGATCGGTGCGGTTCGAGATGAAGTTCGTGCCCTGGAACAGCTGCCGGTCGAAGACGTACGACGCCGTCGCCTCGACGGCGAACCCACGGCCGAGCGTGCGTTCGAGACCCACAGCCGCCCGCTGGTCGAACACGTAGAACCGCTCGTCGTCCAGCCGGCGGTCGGCGAGAAAGTAGATCTCCGTGTCGCTGCGGTAGAACGCGATCAGGGCGAGGCCATCGGCAAGCCGGCGCCGAGCCGTGGCATTGAAGTTCACGAGCGGAAAGTAGTTGGCGGAAAACGTCCAGTCGTCGGTCGGCCGCCACTCGACCGCGGGCGGCACGCCGATCTTCGCCTCGAGTCGGTCGCTCGGCCGCCAGACGTAGGCGATGCCCGGAAGCGGATAGGGCAGCTGCGAGGTGGGCGAATAAAAGACGCTGAAGCTCCACTCGTCGTCGCCGGTCGCCGCGGGGCGGTTGTAGAAGCCCACGGTCATGAGCGTCAGGTCACGGCCGGCGGCGTAGGGACGATCGCTCGCGGAGCCGAAGAGAAAGTTGCCGCCGATCGAGCCGCCGTCGGCCAATGGCCGCACGTGCATGACGCCCGTCTCGACGAGCCACAGCTGGTCCGGGATGGGGCTGCCCGAGTCGGGAAGGACGGCGTCGGTGGCGAGTTCGAGTCGACCGAATCTGGCGATCGCCAGCCACAAGGGCCGCCCCGCGCCCGGCTTCCCCAGCGGCACGGCGACTCGCGCGAACTCCGCGTTGACGGCCAGATCGGCCGCCTGACCGTCGACCCCGACGGCCGGCGCCCAGAAAGCCCCGAGCGAAACGGGTGCCGACGCCCCGAAGGGCGGGCCGCCACGGCGGCGCGGTGCTGTGACGTCGGGATCGGCGTCGGAAATCGGCTCGTTGGCGAACGTGTCTTCCTCGAGGTTGAACTCGATCGGCGGCAAGAGCGCCACGCGGGCCTCGTCCCGCACGGGAGGCGCGGCGATTGCGCCGACCGCCATCGCGATCACGCTCACGAGCGCGACCCACAGTGCTCGCATCAGCGGGGTGGGCAATCGCGGGTGCACAGGCTGGCTCCGGCGCCGACGGCGGGGCGAGAGTTGTACCGTGCCGAGTCCGCCGGGGTAACCGCAAAACCGGGCGGCTGCGACGGAGCGACGGGCTCCATCTGCGCCGCTGAGGCCTGTCAGTCTCAGGAAGCCGAGTCCCGTGGACCACCGGCCAGCAGCCGATCGACGGCATCCGGCGCGCAAGCAAGCAGCGGCGAGTGGCCGAGATACCGCTCCGCCATCTCGCGGCGGCCACGAGAGAGCAGCGTCGCGTAGACGTGCAGTTCGAAGTGCAACTGCAGGGCTTGCGCCGCAGCGGCGTCACCAGTCGCCCGCAACACGCCCATCCCCGCCTCGGCGGTGGAGATGTGCCCCGGCGCCGGCTGGTCCCGCAGCCAATACCGGCTCGGCTCGGAGGCGACATCCGGCAGGCGGACGCAGCGGCCAAGCCCTTGGCATGCCCTGAGCATCTCGCCAGCCTGTCGCCAGGTGCCGTCGAGAAGCACGATGTGTGGCTGGGCACCTGCGGTTGGTGCACGGGCCGGCAGCGGTGCGCCGCTCGGGTGCAGAATCCACACGTTCTCACCGGCAGCCACCGCCGCCGCTGGAAAGCCGGTTGCACCGTGGAACCGCGTTGCCCGCTGGTAGACGTGGCAGGCGGCGTCCCGAATGGCGCGGGCCACGAGGCGACCGGTGCTCGACGGCTTGCCGTGCTCGTGCCGGTGGATCAGCACGTGAAAGTGCAGTCGTGTCTCAACCGGCGGCAGCGCATCGCAGACACACCACCGCGGCGGCAGGCTGCACCGCTGGCAGCGAGCGGCCCCGGCGAAAACGACGCTGCGACCCATGCGTGGTTCCGGGCTTCCGCCCTGTTGGCCTGCCGGTCGCTCACAACCGCGATCGATTGATCGCCCGCAGGCCAGCGATCAACACGACCGCGCCGACCGTCGCCGTCACCAGGCTGCCGATCGCGCCATCGGCGGAGAGCCCGAGCAGGCTGAACAGAAAACCGCCCACCATCGAGCCGATCACACCCACGATGAGATCGGTCACGAGACCCGAACCGCCCCCTTTCATGATCTGGCTCGCGAGCCACCCAGCCGCCACGCCGATCAGGAGAAACCAGAGCAGATTCATGAGTCACGCCTCCGGGAACGAGATACCTCCCGTCATCCTACCCTCCATCGCATACGGCAAGCCAAGACGCCGCCGCCGGCCCCTCAGGGCTACACTCTGCCGTCATGGAGACCTTCCGCCTCTTGTTCTTCACGACGCTCTGGACTGCCATCTGGGCTGCTCCGCTGCCACAACTCCCGCGCCGCGTGGAGCTCGTCGCCGGGCTGATCCCGTTTGCCGCCTTCGGCCTGCGGGTGTTCGGGGCCTGCTTCATCGGCGTGCCGACGGATGATCCCGTGCGGATGGCAGTCTCGCCCCTTGTCGATTTGGATCAATGGCGCGTCGGGCACGATGCCCTTTCAGTGGGTGCTCGACGTCACCGTGGCGATCGGGCTCGTGTGGTTCGCGTCGATCGCGCACATCCCGCGGCGGTGGCGGCTGGCCACGATCTGGGTCATGCCGGCGGTGGCCGTCGCGAGCCTCCTGGTCGGGCAGTTCCCCACATCCGGGCAGTGATGCCGCGGCGGTAACCCGGCCGCCGGGCTGTGCTGCTGCCTCGCCGGCGCGGTCACGGCCGAGGAGCCGCCACAGCCTTATCTGGAAGAGCCGCAGTACGAGATCGCCCCCCATCTCCTCGGCTCTGAGGATGGCTTTCGCGAGCGGCTGGCCGACGCCGGCCTCACCATCCTCACCAACAACACGGGCTTCTATTGTAATGTCGATCAGTTGCTGTTCGTCGACCCGGCCGATGCGACCCGGGGCTGGGGCCCGTTCGGCCGCGCCGGTATCGCGGATCCAGACACCAGCCCGCTCGACGCGTTTCTGAGCTTCGGATTCGGGGGCAGCGTGCCGAGCCGCACGCGGCGCGACGACACGTCCGGCGTCGGCTGGTACTGGGCGTCGGTCAGTTCCCAGATCGGCACGGCGATCACGTCGCAGTTCGGCCCGATCGGCGACGGCCAGGGCATCGAGTGCTTCTACAACTACGCAGTCACGCCTGCCATCCGCATCACGCCGGACCTGCAATACGTCGTGCCGTCGCTGCGGTCGGCGTCGCCGGCGTTGATCGCGGGCGTGCGGGCGCTTGTGAGCTTCTGATCCGACATTACCCCAGACAGGGATCATCGTCTCCTTGTGAAAGCCTATACACACGCGGGTTTTCAGAACCCACTTCCCTCAATCCGACCCTGTTTCAGGGCAGGCTGTAGCCTTTGGTGGACGACCGCTGAAAAGAAGACTGGGATGGCCGGCGCGCAGGGCGACGATAGGGATGGTCACGCCGCCGAGCCTTGCAGGCGTTCGGCCCCTGGACGCCATCTCCGGAAGGGCTGTTCCTTCGGGCGCCGCCCCCGGTGTACCAGCACTCGTCATGCCCTTCGATGCCAGACGCTACAAGAACGAACTGGCATCGGGACGGGTAAACAGCATGAGCGGCCCCGTGCCATGGCTCCTCATTCCGCATCGAGAAAGAATCGGAGTCATGGAAATCATTTTTACTCCACCGTGGGCACCAACAGCCGACCGTCTTCGTACAGCCGTAGAGAGGCTCGTGGTGGCGGCGCCGCCCAAGCAGATCATCTTGTTCGGTTCGCACGCCCGCGGCGATGCGGACGACCACAGCGACATCGATCTCCTTGTCGTCGAGCCAGTCGTAGACGATCGCTTTGAGGAGATGATCCGGCTCAACCGTGCCCTGAAAGGGCTCGTCATGCCGGTGGATCTGCTGGTGGTCAGCGAACAGGAGTTTGAGCAGCGCTCGGCGACACCGGGTACGGTGGAACATACTGCCCGACGCGAGGGCCGGGTGTTGTGTGCCGCCTGATCGGCACGACGTCCTCCTCCGCAAAGCGCGTCAGGATGAGCTCTGTTGGAGCGGCTACTTGGTGATAGCGATGTCGACGATGACACGCTCGGCTTTCATGCTCAGCAGGCCGCCGAGAAACTTTTGAAGGCCGCACTGGCGGCTCGTGCGATTGACTACCCGCGGACGCACAGTCTCAACGCATTGATCGAACTGCTCGGCAATGCCGGCGTCGCACTACCGGCGGAACTGGCTGACATCGATCACCTCACGCCGTTCGGTACCGTCTTCCGTTACGACGAGGTCCTCCCAAAAGCGGGGAAGGATCGGTCTCGGTGGCTCGGGTGGATTCGGGCCCTACGGACCTTTGTCGAGTCGCATAAGCCTTAGAACGAGTGCCATGCCGGTCCTGCTCCAAACGACGCTGCTGCTCATCTGCTCGAACGTGTTCATGACGTTCGCGTGGTACGCCCACTTGAAGGACATGAGCGGCCGGCCGTGGTTCATCGCG
>JBJTHX010000083.1:0-3094 GCA_046094745.1 Planctomycetia bacterium | reverse complement strand
GACCGCTGACCTCGTCACGGCCACGCCGGGCCGGCCCGCGGCCTTTCCGCTACACTCCAGCGGCCGCGTCGCAGCGCAGGTCCGCAGGGTGCGGCCCGCGCGGCCGCGTCCTTCGCCCGCGGTCGCCCCGTGGCAGCAGCGATCACCGCGCTCGACATCCTGAAGGCGGGCCCGGCCGGGTCGCTCGGGTCGCCGACGATCGTCGTCGTGCACGGCGACGAGCCGTTTCTCGCCGGCCAGGTGCTGGCAGCGCTGCGCGAGCGGCTGTGTCCTGACGAGGACGATCGGGCCTGGGCGTGGCGGGAGTTCGTCGGCGACGGGGAACTCGACCCGCGGGACGTGTTCGACGAGGCGGCCACGGTGCCGCTGTTCGCCGGCGCGACGCGGGCGGCCGTGGTGCGGTCCGCGGACGCGTTCGTGACGGCGGCCCGCGAGCGGCTCGAGGCGGTCGCCGCCGCGCCGCGCGGGAGTCGGGGGCTGGTCGTGCTCGAGGTCCGCAGCTTTCCGGCGAACACGCGACTGGCGAAGGCGGTCGCCGCGCACGGCCTGGCAATCGACGCCTCGATCCCGCAGCGATACGACCTGGCCGCATGGCTCAGGCACTGGGCCCGGGTCCGCCACGGCGCGGACCTGGCGGCGGCGACGGCGGCCCGGCTGCTCGAAAGGCTGGGCGGCGAACTGGGCCCGATCGACCAGGCCGTCGCCCGTCTCGCGGCGGCCGTGCCCGCGGCGGACCGCGGGCGGCCGATCCCGCCCGAAGCGGTCGACGAGTTCGCCGGCTCCCCGCAGGAGCGGACCGCGTGGGGCATGGTCGACGCCGCCACGACGGGCGACGCCCGCGAGGCCATCGCCCAGCTGGCCGCCCTGCTCGACACCGGCGAGAACCCGATCGGCATCGCGGCGCAGATCACGTCCGTGCTCCGCCGGCTCTCGACGGCCGCCCGGCTCCTGTCCCTGCCTGCCGGAGCCGGCCGCCCGGCCAGCATGGAGCCGGCCCTGCGGGAGGCGGGCGTGGCGGCCTGGCCGAAGGCGATGGCGCAGGCCCGCGAGGCCCTCACCCAGCTCGGCGCCCGCCGGGCCCGCCAGCTACCCGTCTGGCTGCTCGACCTCGACCGCTCCCTGAAAGGCGACTCCTCGCGGGGCCTGCGGGCGCGGCTGGCATTGGAGCGGTTGTTCTGCAAGATGGCCCGACGCAATGAGCCGCCCCGGCCGTCCCGCCCAGGAGCCCGCCGATGAACACGCAGAGCCCGGCCGATCCCCGCGATGCCTGGGACAACCCGCTCGCGACCCGCTACGCCTCCGCCGAGATGACGCGGCTGTGGAGCGACAACCACCGCTACCGGCTGTGGCGGGAGGCCTGGCTGGCCCTGGCCGAGGCCGAACTCGGCCTGCCGATCTCCGCCGAGCAGCTCGCCCAGATGCGGGCCCACCTCGAGCCGATCGACTTCGCCAAGGCGGCCGACTACGAGCGGAAGATGCGGCACGACGTGTTCGCCCATCTGCACACGTTCGCCGACGCCTGCCCGGCGGCCCGCCCGATCATCCACCTCGGCGCCACCAGCGCGTTCGTCACCGACAACGTCGACCTCGTCCTCGTGCGCGAATCGCTCGACCTCGTCGCCGCGCGGCTGGCGACGGTGATCGAGCGGCTCGCGGCCCGGGCGCTGGAGACCAAGGACCTCGTCTGTCTCGGTCGCACGCACCTCCAGCCCGCCCAGCCGACCACGATCGGCAAGCGGCTCTGCCTCTGGATCCACGACCTGCTGCTCGATCTCGAGGAGGTCACCCACCGCCGCAAGCTGCTGCGGGCCCGCGGCGTGAAGGGCACGACCGGCACGCAGGCCAGTTTCCTCGAACTCTTCGGCGGCGACCATGCCAAGGTCCGCCGGCTCGACGAGCTCGTCGCCCGCAAGCTCGGCTTCCATTCCTCGTACGAGGTGACCGGCCAGACCTACACGCGGAAGGTCGACTCGCAGGTCTGCGCGGCGCTGGCGGGCGTCTCGGAGTCGACGCACAAGGCGGGCAACGACCTGCGGCTGGCGGCGGCCTGGGGCGAGCTGGAGGAGCCGTTCGAGAAGGAACAGGTCGGGTCGTCGGCCATGCCCTACAAGCGGAATCCGATGCGGGCGGAGCGGATGTGCGGCCTGGCCCGCTTCGTGATGGGCCTGGCGGCGACCGCCGGCCAGACGGCGGCCGTCCAGTGGATGGAGCGGACGCTCGACGACTCGGCCCCGCGGCGGCTCGTGCTGCCGCAGGCCTTCCTCGCCACGGACGCCCAGCTCGTGATCTACGCCAACATCGCAGGCGGCCTGGTCGTGCTTCCGGGCGGCGTCCGCCGCAACCTCGAGGCCCACCTCCCCTTCCTCGCCAGCGAGCGGCTGCTGATGGCCGGCACGACCTCCGGCGGCGACCGGCAGGAACTGCACGAGGCCCTCCGCGGGCACAGCCACGCCGCGACGGCACGGATCCGCGAGGGGCACGCCAACGACCTCATCGAGCGGCTGGCCGCCGACCCGTTGTTCGCGGGCGTCGACTTCGCGGCCGCGATGGACGTGCGGGGGCTCGCCGGCCGGGCGGCGGCACAGGTCGAGGAGTTCGTGGCCGGGGCCGTCCGTGCCGCCCTCGACGACTGCCCCGTCCGCGGGCCCGAAGCATCGCTGCGGGTCTGACCGCGGCGAAAGACGCGGTCAGACGCGGTCCTGGTGCCGCGACTTGCTGCGGCTGCTGCGGCAGTCGCGGCACAGGCCGGAGATGATCAGCCGGTGGGCCTGGGCGCGGAACTGGTGCTGGGCGGCGACGGCGTCCCGAATCCGGGTCAGGTCGTCGCTCGAAAACTCGATCAGTTGCTGGCAGCCGGTGCAGTAGAGGTGGTCGTGCTGCGGGTAACCATAGTCGTGCTCGTAGACCGCGCGACCGTCGAGCACCATCTTGTGGAGCAACCCGGCATCGACCATCTCCGCGAGCGTGCGGTAGACGGTCGGCCGGCTGGCCCGCCCCCCCGGGGACGTCTTCCGCAGGTCGGCGAGCAGCTGCTCGGCGTCGAAATGCTCGTGGCGGCCCGCCACGTGATCGACGATCACCTGCCGCTGCCGGG
>JBJTHX010000082.1:0-3660 GCA_046094745.1 Planctomycetia bacterium | reverse complement strand
GGTTGGGCGGTCCGGGAACCCATTTCAGGCGTACCCCGGCCGGGAGTGTTCCTCATCTCGCTCGAGGTTGCCGTCATGGATGCCTTCACGCGTCGCGTCGTGAGCGGTCGTGCCCTGCAGTTCAGTGCCAGGCTCGCGTTTGTCGCGCTCTGCCTTGGCGGCCTCGCGCGGCCCGCCGCCGCCCAGTACTACTGGGCGACCACCGGCACCGGGCTGTGGACCAACACCGCCAACTGGAGCCTCAACGCCACCAGCGGCGGCACGCCGGGCACGGTGCCCCCGAGCAGCAGAACGAGCAACACCGTCTACTTCAACCAGTCGTCGGTCAACGGCGACTCCACGGTCGAATTGAGCGGCACCTGGGCCGCCTTGGGGTTCGTGTTCAACAACACCGGTTCGACGCTCGTCCGCGCGAGCGCCTCCGGCACGCAGTCGCTCACGTCCGGCAACGGCGGGCTGACGGTGAATCTCGGCGCCGGGCCGGTGACGTTCGGCGACGCCACGAACGCCGTGCCGGTGATCGTGGAGCCGAACTCCGCGAACTCCTCGATCACGAATCACTCCGGCAGTCTGCTGCGGTTCTCCAGCGGCATCAACCACAACGCCTATAATCTGACGTTCACCGGATCGGGCGCGGGGGGCGTGCAGGTCGACGGCAACTTTGCGTCGGGGAGCCCCGTCATCAAGTCGGGTTCCGGCGCGCTCGTGTTCACGGGCTCGATGCGGCTCACAAACTCCGCCACGATCTCCAGCGGCACGATGGCCATCGCCGGCGCCGGCACCATGGGCACCGACACCTGGAACAACGCTCCGCTGTTCGGAAATTGGTACCTCGGTACTCTCGAAAACAACGGCGCATTCGTCTATTCGAGTTCCGCCCGGAGCGCCATCGCGGCGAACGTCACCGGCACCGGCGCCGTGGCGATGACGGGCTCCGGGATGCTGTCGCTGATGGGCACCGGCAACTCCTGGACCGGTCCGTTGACGATCTCCAGCGGCACCGTCGCCTACGAGACCCAGAGTGCCGCCTATCCGGGCATCGTCAGCAGCCGCAGCATCCGCAACGACAGCGTGCTGATCATCAACACCTGCGACGGCTCGGGCTCCCAGCCGGCCTACGGCGGTTCGATCTCGGGCACCGGCAGGATGATCGTCACCGGCCCCTTGAGCAACGGTAGCCAATGGCCCAGGTTCACGCTCTTCGGCACCAACAGTTTCAGCGGGCCGCTGGCGATCCAGTCGGGCACCGTGGCGCTGAGCTTCTCCGGGTCGACCTCCCCCGCGGCGGACGTCCTCTCGCCGGCGGTCAACGTGGCCTTCGGCTCGAACTTCGGCGCCGCCGTGCCCAACCTCTCCTACATCAACACCGCGATGCGGATCACGCCCCGGGTGTCGACGGCCCTGACCGTCACCGGCAGCGCCGGCGTCGTCAACAGCCAGTCGCTCGCCGGGCTGACGATCAACGACGGGATCGCCCTCGTCGGCGTCACCGCCCCGGCCGGAGGGTCCATGACGCTCTCCGCCGGCGGCTTGCAGCGGTCGGCCGGCAGCCGCGGGATCGTCAGCTTCACGGGCACCGCCGCGGGCACAACGGCCATCCTCACCACGGCCACCAACGACGCCTCCGGCATCATTGGCCCGTGGGTGGTGTTCAACACCGGCGCCACGCAGCACTGGGCCACGGCCGCGTCCGGGACGGTGCAGGCCTACGCCGACTACGCCGTGGACACCTGGGCCAGCGGCAGCAACACGAACGTCACGGCGGCGGCGACGGTGCCCGCAGGGGCGGTGACCAACAGCCTGCGGTTCAACGCGAACCAGACGGTGACGCTCGCCGGCCCGGCCACGGTGTCGAGCGGCGGCATCCTCTTCGCCTCGGCCGGCACGCTCACCGGGGGCGTGCTCCGCGGTCCGCTCGCCGGCGGCCTGCAGATCACGACCAACGCCGCGGGGACGATCGAGTCGGCGATCGCCGACAACGGCGGGCCCACGGGCCTGACGTACCTGCCGCTGGCCGGATCGCTCACGCTCCGCGGCAACAACACCTACACCGGCGCCTCGTACATCGCCGGCTCCGTGACGCTCGACGCGTTCGAGAGCGGCACGTCCGGCCCGCTCGGCGTCGGCGGCCAGATCCAGCTGCCGACCAACGGGGCCGGTCCGGTCAGTAGCGTGGGCGGCGCCAGCCTGGTCTACACGCCGTTGACGAGCGCCGACTATTCCACGCGGTTTTCGACCACCGCCGCCCAGACGCTCGGCGTCAACATTCCCGGGGCCCAGCGGGTGACCTGGGCGGGGTCGATTCAGGGCGGAGCCAACGTGCTCACCACGTCCGGGAATGGGGTGCTCGTCCTTTCCGGGTCGAACGACGTGTCCGGCGGCATCAGCATGGGCGGCCCGGTGGTGCTGGGAAGCGCCGATGCGCTCGGCAGCACCGGGGCGGTCAACCCCGGCTCTGGAAACCTGCGCTACACGGCCGCCTCCGCTGGCCTCGATCTCGGTGCGCGGATCAGCCTGGCGTGGGGCGTTGCGACCTTCGGCGTCGACACCAACGGGCAGAACGTCACCTGGGCGACGCGGGCGGCCGCCAGCGGAAACAGCTCTTCGTTCCTCAAGAAGGGCTTCGGCCAACTGACCCTGACCGGCAGTCTCAATACCAATAATGTGATCGTTGCCGGCGGGACGTTCGCCCTCGACGCGTCCGTGGTCTCCACGGGAACGATCTGGCGCGAAAACGGCAACAACGTGCCCAACAGCATCCGGGGTGTCGGCGTCGGCACGTTCCGCTACTCCGGGGCCGCGGGCCTGGCCCGCACGCTCACCGTGGCGTCCGCGGACCTGCAGCAGGGCCTGCTCACGCTGGCCGTGGACAACGCCGTCACGGGCACCTCCATGATCGCCTTCACAACGTCGATCAGTCGCTCCACCTACCTCGGCACGATCGACTTCCGGGCCGTCAACGGCACGCTCGGCTCCACGTCGGTCATCCGCACCGCCGCAGGGCAGGCGCTGTCCAACGGCATCCTCGGCCCGTGGGCCTCGGTCAACGGCACCGACTGGGCCACGCACACCTCCGGCACGATCCTGCCCTACGCGGCCTACACGCCCGCCGCCAGCGGCACGCTCGCCGACGACGCCACGACCAACGTCCGCATCGATTCCACGGGCGGCACCTTCTCCCTGGCTGCCGCCACGACGACGGTCAACACGCTGCTGCAGTCGGCGACCACGGCGGCCACGGTCAGCCTGCCGACGCAGACGTTCCGCACCGGCGGCGTGATGATCGGCCGTGGCTCCGCGGGCCTCACGATCGGCGATACGGTGGGCAGCGGCACGCTCCAGTCGGCCACGGCCAACGGCGAACTCGTGCTCTCGAACTTCGGCTCGGGCACGATGGTCGTCAACTCGCCGATCACGACCAACGGCACGACCTCGCGGCTGACGATCTCGGGCGACGGCCGGGTGGTCCTCACCGGCAGCAACACCTACGTCGGCCCGGTGGCGGTCCAGGGCGGCACGCTGGTGATCGGCGAGTTGACGACCATCGTGCCCGAGCCGAAGTTCGAGAGCACGAGTTCGCCGTTGGCCGTGGCCGGCTGGAGCGTGCCGCTGCCCACCGTGTCGCCGATCGTGAGGCCCGCGGCGCCACGGCCGATCATC